>QNAU01000009.1 GCA_003641545.1 Thermotoga sp. | reverse complement strand
GAAAAATCCCTCCGAGGACTTGAATTTTTAACTGACCGGATGGTAAAATTTCGTGAGCTTTGAAAAACCAAATTAGGAGGTGTGATCTGTGGGTATCAAAACTTTCGCCATGAAGCAGGTGACAAAACTGGTTGTGGAGGTCGTAAAGAACTCATCGGAGGATAATCTTGCAAGGCTGTTTTCGATTCTGTCGAAGTTCACAAAAGAGCCCACCAAAAGTGCGATGAAGAAGTTCGAGAAGATGGCTAAGGAAAGGGATCCTATGATAGTGGCATGGAAGAGGATCTTTCAAAGGGCGAATCCAAGGGTGGTCGATAGAATAATAAACAATCTGATAATCAACGAGTTCGTTGTTGGAGAACCCAAGAGACAAGCACTTGCAGATGAGTATGAAACCGTTCTTCCAAAACTCGTGGTGATAAGCCCAACCTATGCATGTAACTTGAGATGTGTGGGATGCTACGCTGGATTATACGGTAACAAATACCAGTTGACCAAGGAGGAAGTCGAAAAGGTCATAAAGGAAGCCAACGACCTTGGTATCTACTTCTTCATCATAACCGGTGGTGAACCGTTCTTCTGGAAACCCTTGTTCGACATACTCGAGGAATTTCAGGACAGTTACTTCCTAATCTACACGAACGGCACTTTGATAGATGAAAAAGCTGCGAAGAAACTTGGTGAACTGGGCAACGCAACACCCGCCATAAGCATCGAGGGATGGAAGGAGGACACGGATTGGAGAAGAGGAAACGGGGTTTACGAAAAGATCCATCGTGCCTGGGAAAATCTCACCAGAGAAGGTGTGATATACGGAGCATCCATAACCGCCACCAAGGCGAACCACGAAACCCTCTTGGATGACAAATTCTGGGACTATCTCGCCGATCACGGAGTTTCTTACGCCTGGATCTTCCAGTACATGCCCGTTGGGATAAATCCAACGATGGACCTCGTTCCAACCCCGGAACAAAGATTAGAGAGATTCAGGAAAGCTGAGGAACTCAGGACGGGAGGGAAATTCGCATTTGTGGCTGACTTCTGGAATCACGGTTTCTTGACGAACGGCTGTCTCGCGGGAGGTGCGAAATATCTCCACATAAATGCAAAAGGATACGTTGAACCATGTGTCTTCCAGCATTTCGCCGTCGACTCCATAAGGGAAAAGTCGTTGATAGAGATTCTCAAATCCCCGTTCTTCGAGGCATGGAAGAAGATGATCCCTTACAGTGATAACCTCCTCAGACCTTGTCCAATAATAGACAATCCCAAGGTTCTAAGGGCTATGGTCAGAGCATTCAACGCAAAACCGACACACGATGGAGCTGAAAAGATAATAACCGATTTCGCACCTGCACTCGACGAACTTTCGGAAAACTGGAAGAAACTGGCTGACAAAGTATGGTACGAAGAAGGATTGAGTGAGAAGTATCCAACGAAGAGAGGCGTTTACAACTACGAGGCGAGAAAAAGAAGATACGCTCAAGCTGAGGAAAAGCTCGCACTCGATAAGAAAGCTTGAGAATCCCGGGGATGGGATCAAAATGGGAAAGAAGACGAAAGAGAAGATCCTCGAAGCGGCCAAGAGAGCTTTTGCCAAGAAAGGATTCAACGGTGTGAGTGTCGAAGAGATAGCGTCCATGGCGGGGGTCAACAAGGCGGTTGTATTTTATTATTTCCCCAAAAAAGAGGATCTCTTTGCGGCAGTTTGGGAAAGTTCGATAGATGAACTTGAGGAACACATATTCAAGGATGTGGAGGGAGAGAGCTTATACATACGTAAGATAAAGAAACTGTTGAGGTCATACATAGACTTCGTGAGGAACAGGAAGGAAATAATGAAACTGATCGAGAGGGAGAAAGCCAGTGTTTTGGATTCGGATGAGGAGAATGATAAAATAAGATTGAAACTTAAGAATAGGTACAGGAGTTTCGTCGGGAGGATAATATCTCTATTGAACGAGGCGAAGAGAAGAAAAGAAGTCGATTCGGATTTACCATCGAAGGAGGTAGCTGGTATAATAACCGACAGCATAGGATCGATGGTCTTTCATCCCGACGTGTCACCTGAAATGATCGAAAAGGTGGTTTTGAGATTTCTTGGGAGAAGATGAGAGAATGAGATTCCTATCTTTAATTTCACTGATTTTGTTATCTTCTTTCATCTTTGCGGTTGATTTGAATTTCGGTTTCGATAACGGGATGTTCTCGATGGGGATGGGTCTTGAACCCGTCCCCGTTGAATTTGGTTTTTTGATGGGTGAAAAGAAAGGATTGGTCATCGGACTGAAAGGAAAGGAATTTCTCAGCAACGATATCGGTTTCATGAAGTTGAATTACGGTGAGTTGAACTATCTGCTCAAGATAGGAATAGCGGAAAAGTTGTTCTACGACTTGAATTTCTCCGCTCAATTAGCGACACCACCCATTTTTTACAACATGGAGGCTTCCCTGAACAGCTTGAGCGATACTCCGGAATTCTTCGGAGATCTGACACTGTATGGCTCTTTATTCAACATGAGAGGGTTCAGCAATTTTAAGCTCGATCTTGGGGAAATGTACGATGGGATGAACTTGAAGTTCATAGGTGGTATGAGAACGAATAATTTGAATTTCTTACCAGGGTTCTTTCTGGACGTGTATGATACGAATCTCAGCGTTGGATACATGATGAGTCCATTCGTTATAGATGAATACGGCATGAACGGATTGAGGTTGAAACTCGGTGCGGATTTTTCCGGTTCACCTTACATGGGTTTTGAATGGTTCTCAAGTCGTACATTCGGAAATTCCAGGTTGGAATTCTCAGTTGAGACCGGAATAACCGATGAAAGAAAGATAACGTCCATATTCTTCAAATTCAAGTTCGACGGTTTCTCGGTCAGTTTGGGAACATCCGAGGGTAATCTCAGGATGAAACTCTCAATAGGCACATCTTTCTGATATTTCCTTCATCCTTTCCACAGTTTCCTCAAAGCTCGATTTTTCGAAGATTCCCTGTTTCAAAAAGTCCATTATCTTATCGTGCATATCGATAGCTGTGTCGATCTTCGGATCAGTCCCCTTTTTGTAAGCCCCAACTTCTATTAGATCTCTCATGTCGTTGTATATGGACAAAATCTCCCTTATTCTATTCGCGGATTTGAGATGGTCTTCATCTACAACTTCGATCATCAAACGGCTGACGCTCATGAGAATGTCTATCGGAGGATAGTGGTTCGATTCTGCGAGTCTTCTCGAGAGTATCACATGTCCATCCACTATGCTCCTGACAGTGTCGCTTATTGGCTCATTGAAGTCATCCGCCTCGACGAGGACAGTGTATATCGCGGTTATACTTCCTTTATCCGAATTGCCTGCTCTTTCTAAGAGCTTCGGCAGTCCAGCGAACACACTTGGTGTGTATCCTCTGGTGGTGGGTGGTTCACCGATCGATAAACCAACTTCTCTCTGAGCCATCGCCCACCTCGTCAACGAATCGACCATCAACATCACATCCATTCCCTCATCCCTGAAATATTCTGCTATGGCAGTTGCGGTGTACAACGCCTTCACCCTTATCAAGGCGGGTTGATCAGATGTGGAAACGACAACGACGGATTTTTTCAATCCATCTCCGAGATCTCTCTCTATGAATTCCCTGACTTCCCTTCCTCTCTCACCGATCAACGCTATCACGTTCACATCCGCAGATGTGTTCCTCGCGATCATACCAAGCAGGGTGCTTTTCCCAACACCACTTCCAGAGAATATACCTATTCTTTGACCCTTTCCCAAGGTTATGAATCCATCTATGGCTTTTATCCCTGTTTGAATCGGCTGTGTTATTCTCTTTCTCAGAAGAGGATTGGGAGATTCATTCTCGAGGGGATAATATCCTTCAGGTTTCACATCACCCTTACCATCTATGGGCCTTCCAAGTCCATCTATCACTCTCGATAGAAGATTCATCCCCACTGGGACATTCAACTTTTTCTTGGTTCCTATCACTTCACACCCAGGTGATATCCCCGTCATATCTTCCAACGGCATCAGGAGAACATTACCGTCGTTGAATCCGACTATCTCCGCCAGTCTTTTTCCATCCTTTACCCTTATCCTACACACTTCCGAGAGAAAGACATCACTCGGTCCCACAGATTCCATGGTCAAACCAGTTATCCTGATTATCCTGCCCTTCGCTCTTGGAAAGACATCATTTTCGAACTCTTTCAAGGTTTCCTTCAGATTTTCGATGAATTTCTCAACTTTTTTCATCTTTCACTTCCTCCAAAATTTCGATCCCATCTTCAAATGTCATATCCAGGTTCCCAAAATCCGTTTCCACCACGACGTCCCCACATTTGAGGGAATCGTCGTATGAGATTGAAATTTCCTCAAATTTTTTTTCAAGTTCATCGAGCAACCTTTCATCCAGTTTCTCTCTGTCCTTCGCACTCAACCTGATATGTATCTTTCTTTTAGTCTTTATCTGATCGACTATCCACCTCAACCTTCGATTCACCACATCTTCATCCACCTTCAACAGCATCTTCTTGAGAAACTCCTTCGAAAATCTCACCATGATGTTGAGGATCTCCATCATCATTTCATCTTCTCTCGATTTGAATCCCTCGATCATTCTCTCAATCACTTTCAACCTTTCTTCATAATCCCGCTCCAGTTTTTCCATCCTCTCCTTCATCTCATTCTCGAATTTTTTTCTCGCATTCTCCAATTTTTCCATCTCAGCTTCTCTCATCTTCAAAATCTCATTTCTGATGTTCTCCGCCTCTCTCGTAGCAGATTCTATTATCTCCTCCGCTCTTTTGCTGGCGGAATCTATTATCTCCTCCGCTTTCCTCTTCGCAGACAGAATTATTTCATCCCGTTCTTTCTTTTTCTCCGTGTCTCTCAGTTTCTCTATTTCCTCATCCGTGATTTTCATCCTCGGTGAATCAACGACCACGAGATATCTTTTTATCAGGTTATACAATTAGTTCCTCCCCTCCTCCTCTCGAAATCACGATCTCTCCTGCTTCCTCGAGTCTTCTTATGATCTCAACTATCTTCTGCTGGGCAGCCTCAACATCCTTCACCCTTACTGGTCCCATGTATTCCAGTTCGTCCTTCAACATGGATGCCGCTCTCTTGGAAAGATTCTTGAATATCTTCTCTTTCACCTCATCCGATGCACCTTTCAGAGCAACTGCAAGTTCCCTCGTGTCCACTTCTCTCAGGACGAGTTGTATGGATCTGTCATCCAACTTGACGATGTCTTCAAACACGAACAGATGTTTCCTTATTTCCTCCGCAAGTTCAGGATCATGTTCACTCAATCTATCCAGTATATCCCTCTCAGTCGTTCTATCTATGGAGTTCATGATTTCAACCACCGTATCCAACCCACCAACCTGACTGAAGGACTGAGTCGCGAATGCCGATACCTTTCTCTCCAAGACCTTCTCAACTTCCCTCACTATCTCTGGGGTCGCTCTGTCGAGCAAGGCTATTCTCCTTATGACCTCCGCTCTCAGATCCTCCGAAAGTGCGCTCAGGACCATCGAAGCTTGCTTGGGATCCATGTAGGACATGACGAGGGCGATCGTTTGTGGATGCTCATTCTGAAGCATGTTGACGAGCTGAATTGGATCCGCTTTCTTTATGAAATCGAAGGGTTTCACCTGGAGACTCGATGTGAGCTTTTCGATTATCTCCATCGCTTTTTCAGGACCGAGGGCTTTTTCCAATATTTCCTTGGCATAGAGAATACCACCTTCGCTTATGAATTCCCTCGCCTTCAATACGTGTCCGAATTCTCTCAGAACCTCGTTTCTTTCCTCCTCACTTATCTTACCCAGATTGGCGAGTTCAAGCGTCAACTCTTCTATCTCAGATTCATCCATGAGTTTCAAGATCCTGGAGGCTTTCTCGGGACCAAGTAGCATCAGAATGATCGCCGCCTTCCTCCTACCGGAAAGCTGATTCTTTCTCTCCTTCGCCAAACATCCCACCTCCATTCACTCTGAGAGCCACAACCTCAGAATGTTGACAACCTCCTCGGGATTTTGAACAGCTGTTTCTTCGAGGACCTGTTTCAACTCCAAGAATTCCTTCTTCTCAGGCGGGATCTCCTCCGGTTTCACCATTTCGGCTATCTTCCTCTCGAGCTCCGCTCTTCTCATCATTGTTCTCTTTCTCTCCCTGATCAGCTTCAACCTGTTGATCAAAAGATAGGAGACGAAGAACAGAGCGGTTGTCAGGATCATGAGAAGAATGGAGAATCTTACGAATCTCTTTTGGCGTTTCATCTTCTCTATCTCGCGCATCACTTCGAGTTTCAGGGTTTTATCGAAGGGAACCATTAGAACTTCCACATTTGAAAGAGTCGCGTTCACCGCATTGGCAACTGCTTTTTTTATCGCGTCTTCCTCCGTTATGGTTGCGGTCGGAGAATCCCTGTTTATGAACACGGTTATGGATTTCGTCTCAACCTCACCTTGCCTGTTCTCTATGACTTTTTGATACACCTCACTTATGTTGTAATTCACGATGTTTTTGGATCTGTTTATCTTGACTTTCCCCTGACCCTCCAAGGATTCGTATGTCGGAGGAATGTTGGATTCCGCTCCAACCGGACCTCCATACAAATTTGGACTTCCCTCTATGTTTTCGGTCTCCGTCTGCTGGCTGACTACTATTCCTTCCTTCTTCGTGGTTGGAATGTATTGCTTCGATTCTTTCTCGATCTTCTCCCAGTTCAGTACAACTTCAGTTACCACCGCAACGTTGCCAACACCGAAAACCTGCTCCAAGCTGTTCCTAACCTTCTTGACGTAGTAATCTTCCACCATCTTCTTCAACTCCATTTTGGTCGAAGCCATCTGACTCTCTTCCTCCAAGGCTACCTTGTCACTGAGGATCCTCGATCTGTTGTCAACGATCCTGACATCTTTCACATCCAACCCTTCGACCGCTCCCGCGACGAGTTCCATTATTCCCCTTATCTGCTTGGGTGTCAGATCCATGCCTGGTTCAAGAACGACAAGAACGGATGCCTTCGGCTTCGCCATCTCCCCTCTGACGTAATAAGTGTATTTCGGCATCGTGAGATGAACCCTCGCATATTTCACAGCTTGAAGAGATGATATCGTCCGCTCGAGCTCACCCTGAAGTGCTATCTGATATCTCACCTGCTTGTCGAAACTGGTAGCCCCGAATGGCTGTGTCTCCACAAGTTCGAATCCCTTCGTGACGGTTCCAAGAACACCCTCGGATGCCAGCTTCATCCTTATGGAATACACGTTCAGATTCTTCGGTACGAGGATGGTTCCACCGGGTCCAGCTTTGTATGGAATACCCATATCATCCAACTTCTTGGCTATTATCCCCGCTTCTCTCTCCCCAACGTTCTTCACAAGAACAACGTATTCCACCTTCAACGATGTGTATATGAGGAACACGAACCCAACGAGTATGGATACCAAAATCCCAGAGACCAGTATCTTCTGAGATGTGGGAAGCCCTTTCCACTTCTCGAAGAGACCTTTGAGATAATTCAAAATCTTCTTGAGAAATTCCATCTCAGATCACCCTCAAACCCTCCTCCAAACTCTGTTGAACACCCATCTCGTAGTATAAACCTTTGAGATTCATCAGCTCTTCGTGTGTTCCCTCTTCAACTATTTTCCCATCTTCCAAAACCAAAATGTGATCCGCCTCTCTTACGGATCTTATCCTGTGTGATATTATTATGGTCGTTCTCTCCCTCATGAATCCCTTCAGATTGTTCAAAATCATCTCCTCGGTTTTCAAATCGACAGCGGATAACGCGTCATCCAATATCAAAATCTTGGGATCCATCATCAACGCCCTTGCGAGGGCTATCCTCTGTTTCTCACCTCCAGATAATTTTACACCTCTTTCGCCAACCACGGTTTCGTATCCTTTCGGTAGGGAAATTATGGTGTCGTGTATTCCCGCGAGTTTTGCCACCTTCTTTATCTCCTCCAAACTCACATCCTCTTTTCCAAAAGCTATGTTGTCTTTCACGGTGGTCGAGAAGAGAAAAGTTTCTTGGGGAACGAGAGCAACATGTTTGAGAAGATCCCTTCTCGGTATTTTCCTCAGATCCTCACCGTCCACCAGAATTTTACCACACTCAGTCTCATACATCCTCACCAAAAGCTTAGCTATGGTGCTCTTCCCACTTCCAACTCTCCCAGTTATACCGAGTATCTCACCTTTTTTCACATTGAAACTCACATTCTTCAACACCAACTTTTTCGAACCCGGATATTTGAAACTCACCATTTCGAACTCCACATTTCCATGAATTTTCATCCCGGATTCCTCTCCATATTCCAATTCTTCCTTTCTCATTATCTCATCGAGTCTCTTCAACGAAGCTAAACCCATCTCTATCAAACCTATTATCCATCCAAAAGCGGTCATGGGAAAGACGAGCATTCCAAGGTATGCGGTCTGAGCGATCAAGGTTCCAAGGGTTAATTTCCCTTCCATAACCATCTTTCCACCGAACAGAATGGTAAGCACCGTTCCAGTTCCAGCCAACAGTCTCACGAGAGGATGAAGAGCTCCCCATATCTTTATCAAACTTAAATTTCGAGTGGCATAATCCATACTCAACTTTTCGAACTTTTCGATCTCCCCCTCTTCCTGCGCATATCCTTTCACAACCGCTATTCCAGAAAAACTTTCCTGAACGCTTTCCGATAACCTTGAGAAACCTTCCTGAACATTCCTGAATCTTCCCCTGATCTTTCTTCCCATCACCGTGGATATGATCAATATTCCCGGGAAGGGTGAAACACCCATCAAAGTCAGTTTGATTCCCACCGCTTTTATCATCACCGCGAGAACGACCAAGATCAGGAAGATCGCATCCACCGATATGAGCACCGCCCTTCCTGCCATCTTTCTCACCGCACTTACATCGTTGGTCGCCCTTGCCATCAAATCACCTGTTCTTGCCCTGTCGTAGAAAGCTTGGGGAAGCCTCAAGAATTTTGAAAACAGATGATTTCTAACCGCGTATTCGAGTTTCAGAACAACCCCTATGAAATACTTCCGTCGGAAGAATCTCAAGATGAGTAACAAAAATGAAAGGAAAACAAAGATCCAAAGTTTTGATGACATTTCGGATAGGTTTATGGATACCGTTCCATGTTTCAAAATATCCACTATTCTTCCAATCATCTTGGGAATGGATATCTCCACAAGGTCGGAAGCTATCAGAAAAGCTATCCCAAGGATATAATAGATTGAATTTTTCAACATGAATTTTTTTATGAAGTCCCTCGTCTCTTATCCCTCCTCTCAATTCAATAATACACCAACTTGGTTCTTCAAATTCTTCCCATTTCTTGTTATAATATAATACACATTATAATAAATTGCCGAGGTGAAAATGTGCATCTTTATGAAAAAATCGCACGAAATTTGGAACAAGCTATAAGAAGTGGAAAATACAAGGTGGGAGATCTTCTTCCATCCGAAAAGAAACTGATGGACATTTACGATGTCAGCAGGATAACCATTAGAAATGCTTTAAAATTGCTCGAATCCAAGGGATTGATAAGGAAGATTCAAGGTAAAGGAGCGCTTGTAAACGAAACTATATTCTGGTATCCCAATCATTTGATAAGTTTTACAAAGGATATGGAGATAAAAGGTAAAAAAAGTTTTTCGAAAGTGTTGGAGAAGAAGGTGGTTAAAGGATCAGACCTTGAAATTTTGAACTTGAAAGAAAACATCGATCTGTTCAAGTTGAAAAGGATCAGATTCACCGATGATGAACCTGTGGCTCTGCAAATCCACTTTGTGAGATACGATTTCGTACCTGGAATAGAAAGTTTGGAGTTTTCAAGAAGATCCCTCTACGATACTTTAGAAAATGATTACGGTTTGGAAATATCCCATGTTGAGCAGGAAATAAAAGCACGCATGCCAACCGAGGAGGAATTCAAACTTTTGGGTATGAATCCCGATATACCTGTTTTTTTCGTCAAGAGTAAGATCTACATGAGTGAGGGAATCATACTGGCTTGGGGATTCTCGATCTTTAAATCCGATAAATATGCGATCAGACTGATCCTTAGAAAATGACCTGGGAGGTGAGTGTGGTGAAGCATTTGAAATTTTTGTTGGTTGTTGTGTTGATATTGCTCATGGTTTCATTCGTCGGAGCAAGGAAATACAGAGTAGCACTCATAATAGCTCAGGGAGGTTTGGGTGATAGATCCTACAATGATTCAGGGTTCGCTGGATTGACGAAAGCAGCCTACGATTTTGGAGTTAAGGTTAAAGCAATCGAGTCGAAAGATGTGGTTGCTCAAGGTGAAAAATTGCTCAGAGATGCGGCAAAAGCCGGGTTTGATTTGGTTATAACTTTGGAATACACACATTTTGAACCTCTCGCACGAGTGGCAAAGGATTTTCCAAAAACTAAGTTTGCCATATTGAACATAAAGGTTGATGCACCGAATGTTACATCCGTGATTTTCAAAGAACATGAAGGTTCCTTCCTGGTGGGAGCACTTGCAGCTTTGGTGACCCGGGATACATCCATTCCCGGAATCAATCCCCAAAAGAAGATAGGCGTTATAGGAGGCACGAAATCACTTGGCATCGACAAATTCCTGGTCGGATATGAGGAAGGAGCTCATTACATTGATCCAGAAGTCGAAGTTTTGAAAGCTTACTCGTTCTCATTTGGTGATCCTGCCAAGGGTTATGAGCTGGCGAAAGCTATGTTTGAACAGGGAGCCGATGTTGTTTATCAAGTCGCCGGTGGAACTGGTATTGGAATAATCAAAGCTGCCAAAGATGCCGGAAAATATGCTATAGGTGTAGATTCAGATCAAGATTATCTGGCTCCGGGTCATGTTCTTTGTAGCATGTTGAAGAGGGTTGATATAGCAGTTTACGATCTGATAAAAAGACTGGTGGAGGGAAAATTAAAGGGAGGAGAGGTTATATATTACGGTCTGAAAGAAGGAGGAATTGACATCAGTCCAATGACATACACAAGACACATAATACCGAAGGAATACATAGAAAAGATAAAAGAACTGAAGGAGAAGATAATAAAAGGAGAAATAGTTGTCACAGATATAACTCAGCAATCTAAATGATCCCGTGATGCTGGGTGAGGGATATTTCCCCTCACCCATGATTTTTAGAAATTTGAGGATAGGGAATGGTGACTTTACATGAACATCAGGATGGAACGAATAACCAAGATTTTCCCAGGTGTGATTGCGAATGACAATATAGATTTTTCCATTGAGGAAGGAGAAATTCACGCGTTGGTTGGGGAGAACGGAGCTGGGAAGACCACCCTTATGCGGATACTTCACGGTGAGCTCAAACCAGATTCCGGAAAAATTTATATAAACGGGAAAGAAACTGAAATCACAGATCCTAGGACAGCTATAAGATTGGGTATAGGAATGGTGCACCAGCATTTCATGTTGATACCGTCTTTGACCGTCTTGGAGAACATAATATTGGGTGAAGAACCTATGGCAAAATTCGATTTTCTTGATTATAGATCAGCTAAGAATATGATAAGGAACATACTCAATAGATATGGATTTGAACTCAATCTGAATTCAAGAATCATGAACATATCGGTCGGTGAGCAACAAAAAGTTGAAATAATAAAACTACTTTACAGAAATGCAGAAGTTCTCATTTTCGACGAACCCACCAGTGTTTTGACACCACAGGAAGTTGAATCATTGTTTGAAATTTTTAGAAGATTAAAATATGAGAAAAAATCAATAGTTTTTATAACTCACAAATTGGAAGAAGTCATGAAAATCGCAGACAGGATAACGGTTTTAAAATCTGGAAAGGTTCAAGGAACACTGAAAAAGGATGAGGCAGATATAAGAAAATTGGCAAATCTTATGATAGGAAATGAAATTCCCAAAATCACGATCGAACCTTCCAAAGTGGGAAAACCAATTTTTTCCATCTCCAACTTGACCCTCCTGGATAAAAACGGGATCAAACGTTTGGATAACATCAGCATGAGTGTGAGGTCGGGAGAAATATTTGGGATAGCGGGTGTCGAGGGGAATGGTCAAGACGAACTGATAAAAGTCATAATGGGTTTGAAGATCCCCAAAGCGGGTAAAATAAAATTGATGGGTGAGGATATAACAAAACTCGGAGTGAAAGAGAGAAGGATCAAAGGTATAGCTTACATTCCTGAGGATCCCTACAGAATAGGTTCAAGTGTTGAATTGACGGTGTGGGAAAATGCTATATCCAACAGGATGAGCCATGATGAATTGGTGGGGAAATTCTTTTTGGATTTTGAGAATATATACTCGTTTTCAAGAAAACTTGTGGACCAATTTGAAATAAAGACCCCTTCGATATTCTCAAAAGTGGGTGAGTTATCGGGCGGGAATCTTCAAAAGCTCATAGTTGGAAGGGAAGTTTCAACGGAACCTAAGATAATACTTGCAGCTCATCCAACGAAGGGGCTTGATATAAAAGCCACGAATTATGTGAGGAATCTTCTGTTGAAGCTGAAAAATTCCGGTAAAGCCATCATACTGATATCCACAAATCTCGATGAGCTTCTGGAAATATCCGACAGACTGGCTGTGATGTATAAAGGTAAAATGGTTGGCGAACTGGAGAGAGGAGAATTCGACAAAGAAAGGATCGGATTGATGATGGCAGGTAAGGTGGGATGAAATGAACAGAACTCTCATTCCAAAATTTAAGATTTTGAATCTTGGGGGAATTCTAATCTCAATATTTGCAATTTTCCTAGCTTTCCTTGTTGGAGCTATGATAATGCTTTTTTCCGGTGTTTCACCACTTGAAGCATATTATTCCTTATTTGTAGGTGCATTTGGAGGGTGGATAAATTTTGCGGATACTTTATTCGCGGCAACCCCTCTGATGCTGACGGGTTTGGCAACTGCCATATCCTTCAGATCAGGTGTCTTCAACATAGGCGTGGAAGGCTCACTCTACCTTGGTGCATTTGCCTCCGCTTGGGTCGGTTTCACGTTTACGAATCTACCTTCTTTCGTGGTTATACCATTCTCACTG
>QNAU01000008.1 GCA_003641545.1 Thermotoga sp. | reverse complement strand
GGTGAGGGTGATTTTGTCACCTTTCCAAAGGGGATGAAATGCACTTGGAAAGTTTTGAAGCCTATAAAAAAGAAATACAGACTGTATTGAGATCCATGGTATCGAGAGGGATGAGGAGTGGACGGGAAAGGAAGATACATCCTAATACTGATTGTAATCTCATCTCTTTTCATAACTGTTGGATTTCCGAAAATAGTCCTGTGGATGTCATGGGAGGGTGAAGACTGGTTCGAAAAGGTTGCTGATTCATTCGAAAAAAACACGGGTGTTGAAGTCGAGGTTGTGTATGTCCCAAACATATGGAAAAAACTTTCGATGAGTCTCAGAGGAGGTGGCGACCTTCCGGATGTATGTCTCGTGAAAAATGAGAATCTGGAGAGCATAGAAAGATACATCGATCTGCCGTCCTTGGATGAACTCGGGTTGGATAAAAGATCCTTCCATGAGAATATCTTGAAGGCTTTCACTGTGGATGGAAAGGTTAAAGCAGTTCCATTCTACGCCGATGTTCAAATTGCTTATCTGAACGTGGATGTCTTCAAAAAGCTTGGGATGAATCTTCCGAATGATTCATGGAATTTTGAGGAATTCGTAGAGATCTTGAAGAAAATCAAGCAAAAGGATGAGGGTATCACACCAACCACGATGGGTTTGTTTTCACCATACTTTTTCTTTGGATTGCAGGCTGGAATTGGTTCTGGCGTAAGCAGTGATGGAGTGAAGGTCGATACAGAAGAGAACGTGAAATTGATAGAACTGTTGAAAAAACTCCACGACGAAGGCTTGATAATGAACATAACTAAGAAGAGACCAATAATGGTCAAGATGTTCATAAAGAAAGAGCTGGCAATACTACCACATGGTAGTTTCCTCATAAGGAAATTTGAGGAAAAAAAGGTGAATTTCACCATAAGGGTTCTGCCAAAACCTTGGAAGGGCGTGGTGGATCCCAAAGGTTTCGTCGTTTTCAAGAACGATGAGAATGTTAGAAAATTCATATCGTTTCTTCTGAGCAATTCTGAGGATTTCATGGACGATTACAGAAAGATCCCCGCTCTCAAGAACGTTAAATTGAAAAACAAATACATGTCGACACTTTTGAAGGCTGTAGAAAATGGTGTTGTTCAACCTTCGAGTGTGGAATTTGAAGAGTACTGGGATGTGATGGGAAGCACCCTTGAGCTGGCTATAACCGGTAAAATGGATCCCATGGAAGCTCTGAAGATGGCGCAATCGTACATAGAGGGTGGTAGATGATAATATTTCATCTTCCCCTGATACTCTTAGTTCTTTTTTTATCCATACTGCCAATAGTATGGTCTTTTTTCCCCGCTCTCAGACCTGAAAGTTTGGAACTGTTCAAAGAAATTTGGTTCGATGGATCCTTCAGAGTATCGAACCAGGTGGCTTATTTCACATCACTTCTGTCAACATTTTTAGCGCTGTTTCTTGGGATCAGACTTGGATTCGTGATGTCCGAATGTGGTTCGAGAAAACGCAATCTGTTGTATTCTCTGACCATGTTCGTATGGATTCTACCCTATTATGTGATGATACCCTTTCTAAGGCTGGTCCTGGATTTCATGGATCCCAACATCTTTTACAATCCCTTCTTAGCTTTTGCGATGGTCGTCCTGGTGAAAACTCTTCTGAACATTCCAATGGTTGCCTTCATGTCCCTTGCCATTTCACGTGGGATACCCTCATCCATACGTGATTCTCTCGTAATCGATGGGGCAAACAGGTCGGAGATGTTTTCAGCTGTTTACAGTAAGCAGATAAGGAACACCTTGAAACCATACGCGATTCTTCTGATGATAAGCGGAATGAGAGATGTGGGTGTTCCTTTGCTTCTCACCGGTGGTGGTCCAATGTTGAGGATGGGGTTCTCATCCTTCGGTGTGGCGGGTATCACCACCACTTTTGGAATTTTCCTGAAAACTTCCATAGATACGATGCAGGAAGATCCCATCTTTCTCACCAAATCCGCCTTAGTTTCCTCGATCTTAGTGTTCACCTTCCTGACTCTGTGGGCTTTGCACAAAGGATGGAAGTTGATCTACCCTTTGCTTGGAATCATGGAATTACTCTGGTTTGGATGGATCGGATTCATTCTGTTCTTCCTTCTAATCCTGTGCTGGAAACTTGAAAAGGGATGGATAAAGGTGATCTATCTCGTATCGTCCTTCACAATTGGTATGTTCCATCATTTCCTATCCCCATCATTTCTATCGTTGGTATCATACCATGTCTTGATCGGTATGGAGAGAGAAGAATTTGAATCGAGAAGATTTCCCGGTGAATGGATGGAACATGTCCCAACATTTTCCTGGATCTTGATCACCATGTTCGTGTTCTTCATCATTCTTTCCTCAGCTCTCACCGATCTTCCCGATCTTGGATTTTCCGGACTCTTGAGGCTCAACCTCGAAGGATTCGAAAAACTTTGGGAGGATCATTTCCATCTTAACATGTTGAACAGTTTGATGATAGGTATGGGTAGCGGAGTATTGACCACCTTTTTGATTCTTCTATCGATCGTCCCGATGGTGAAGGGAACTGATCCCCTCTCCGGAATGACAAAGATCATGCTCTCGACCACCTTGATGTTGACCGGTATGAACACACTTTTACCTTTGTTCATAATCTTCAGAAAGATGGGCATCTTGAACTCCTACATTTCCGTGATACTCGTCACAGTGAACAGAAGTCTCCCGATGACGTATTTCATGATCATGGAAGATGCGAAAAAGATGAAACCTATTGCGGAACAAGCGTTCATTGACGGTGCCGAAGGAATTCCATTGGTGTTCAAGGTGATCTATCCCGTTATGCTCCCATCCATACTCGTGTGCTTTTCTTATTCCTTCATAAAGGGCTGGACGAACTTCATCGTCCCGCTAATCTTTTTCAGCAATCCCAAGATGTTTCCAATTTCCGTGAAACTCTTCGAATACGCAGGCGATCCAACCCTCCAATACACATATTGGAATGCATTCGCACTTGGAGGATTGATCGCAACTTCCATCGTTGCATTGCTGTCCTTGATCATAAGAAACAGAATATCGAGCGACATAACTGTGGAGGAAATATGATCAGTCCTTCAGTTTTTCCCTCTCCTCCCTGTCCAAGACGGTCAATTCATCACCGTCCCTGATGTATCCTCTGTATTTGCTGTCCTCCGCATGGAGGAAAGGACAATCGAGATCGAGATATGTGAAATATCCAAGTCCCGCTGCGAAATCTATACTCTGTGTTATACCGAGTGATGACTCACCCATACAGCCTATCATCAAAGTTATACCGGCGGATCTCGCTATCTCGACTATCGCCATACCATCGGACAGTCCCGATTTCATCAACTTTATGTTGAACACGTCCACACATCCATCCCTTGCCAGCTTGAAAGCGTCGTATCTCGTGTAGAGTGATTCATCTGCTGCCACGGGGAATGGTGATCTTTCCCTGACGAACCTCAGTCCATCGTAATCATGCTTGAAAACTGGTTGTTCCAGAACCAGAACATTCACCCCGAGGGAATGAAGTTTCTCCGCCACCTCGACCGCTTCCTTTGGTTTCAAAGCCTGGTTGGCATCGACAATGTATCCGATGTTTCCGGTCGCATCCGCTATCTTTGGAACAACATCGAGAGCAAAATCGACGGAGTCTATCTTTATCTTTATGGTCCTGAAACCTTCTCCTTTTATATTCTTTGCATCCTCCACCATGGTGTTCACATCGTCTATTCCCACGGTCTTGTCACTCACGATCTTTCTCTTAGCCCCCCCGAAAAATTCGAACGGTGTCAAACCGTATTCTGCCGTCAGAGCATCGAGTATTGCATACTGAAGTGCCGACTTGGCACTTGGAAAAGTTCTGAACATTTCGTCTATTCTGTCGAACAACACCCTGTAATTTCTAACATCCTCTCCGATGAACTCCTGTGACAATTCTCTCAAGGCGGTCTCAACTGAATTTAAATACTCACCACTTATTTTGAACGAAGGAGACGCCTCACCAAGTCCAACCGTTCCACCGTTTAAGATCAATCTGATCTGTATCACCGTGCTTTCGGACATCGCACCGAGTGATATTCTGAAGGTTTTCACAAGTTTGTAAGTTTTCCTCTCGATTTCTATTCTTCTTATTTCGAATCCCACTGGTCACCTCTCCTTTCAAACTTGCGTGATCAAAATTCAAATCCCACATATGAGGAAAATGTTGGTCCTATTCCTCCGAATCCCCATCCGAAGAGTGGGGAGGTTGAGAAACCTATTCCAACCATGCTCATTGAATGTAGCTTGAGTTGATCGATCTTGAAATCTTGGAACACGCCCACACCAGCTCCAATCGAGGCGTAGAATGGCATATCTCCGGGATAAAAGAATGTGAGCAAAGTTCCATCGACACCAAGTCCCAAATCCACATTCCACAATCCTCTACCTTCTGCCAAGCTTATCTCGAACAGATCCATCATTCTGTAACCTGCTTGAGCTCCCACACCTATTCCTCCAAGCCAGTAATACGAGAGTCCAACGTAGAGTGAGAAGGTATCCTCCTTCATACCACCACCAACGGTTGGAAGATAATCGACGGCACCGAGCCCGACGAAGTAAGAAACACCGAAAGCGGTGATGACGAAGAATGAAAGGATCATCCAGAATGAAAAGATTTTCTTCATCTCGGATTCCCCCCTTCAAAATACGAATGAAAATCCGAAGACTATTTTATCGGGTTCGAGAATCTCGATAACGCCATCCACGTTGTAATTGACTTCTCCAAACAACCCGAAACACCCGAAAATCACTTCAAGACCGACGGGGACGTAGAGATCCTCGGAAAAGTCGAATATATCCTCAAGATTGGATGGATCGATGTACTTACCCACTCCGCCGTAAGGTCGAAGAGGATACAACGGCAATCCTAAGAGGATGGATCCTTGGAAGTAAAAATCCGAATCCAGTGGTTTCATGACACCAATTTCAAATCCAAGAATGTAGTCGAGTTCCCTTAAAGAACCTCCTATAGCGTTCAACTGCCAGTTGTACACGTCGATCTTCAGATTCAGTTCGAAAGCTAAAAGGATGGAAAAGAATGGAAGAACCAATATAAAAAACAGAATGAAGTATCTTGCCATCTTCGATACCTCCCCGCAAAACCCACATTCTCATCTCAAAGAAAAATTCTATGCCTATGTGTTCTTATCCCATTTTTTTCATCATTTCTTCCGCTATTCTGAAAACAGAAAATTTCACGGATGGGGTTCTGTATGGAATGGTGGTTTCGTCGAGTTTCACGAGATATCTGTCTCCCTTGTCCAAGATGTCCACGAAGTAGCTCTGCTGAATTTCACCATCTTTTGCTATAACCTTTATCACCCTATCATTTCCATCGGATTTTCTAAATATTTCTTTTATAACGAAAAGTTTCTTGCCTTCCTTGAATACTCTATTTTTCAACCCTTCAAGTCTGTTCACATCGGCTTCTGCCTTTTTGACCAACCTGTGTGGCATGCTTTCTTCCCCCTCAAGTAACCTCTCGACCTCGAAATTCCCCACCTTTCTCACGGATATCGCATGTATCTTCCTTCCCTCACTCAACCATTTCATCTCATACCTCGTCCTGAACTTTCTCTCGGGATTGAGAGAAAAACGTGATACTTCCAGATACCAAAGTTTTCTCACCTTTCTCACCACTTCTTCTGCATACCATCTCTCATCCGTGGCAATTTCGAATTCTCCTCCGAATTCGAGCACGTTCCCCAAGGTTTGAAAGAAGGATTCGACGATGATCCTTCTCTTCTCATGTTTTTTCTTCGACCATGGACATGGAAAATTTGTCACGACCTTTCTCACCGAATTTGGAGGGAAGAGCTCCCTCAAACAAAATCTTCCATCTCCGAGTATCACCTTCACGTTGCTCAATCCGGATCCGAAAAACCGTTTCTGCGCTTTCCACAGTGATGTGAGCGACATCTCGAATCCAACGAAATTAAAATCCTGCATTTCACGAGCCATATTTTCAAGGAATTCCCCGCTTCCAAATCCTATCTCCACAACGATGGGAGCTTCCCTTTCAAATATCTCCACCCAATTCAGTGGGAAACGTTTGAATATCTGTGGTTTTATCTCATACTTCAAGAATTCCAATCTCATAGTTTCTCACCGTAAACCTGCTTTCCCCTGAAAAAAACTGCCTTCGGTCTCAGAGATTTCAACCTCTCGGCATCTCCGTTCTCCAGAACTTCGATGGGATCGTCCTCGAATACCATGAAACTGGGCTTTTCCCCATTTGCTAAGTAATCCCTTCTTTCCTCCCCCACGACTGCCTTCGTTGCCCAGAGAGTGTAAGATCTCACGGCATCCATCACGGAGAACCCTTCATTCATGAGAACTTTCATGCTCAAAAACGGGTTCGGGTCTTCCACCGGTGCATCCGAAGATGAGGAAAGGTTCAAACCGATTTTCATCATGTCCGAAAATCTGTAAGTCTTTCTCCTCCTGTCTTCGTCGAATATTGTGCATGTTAGATCTTCATCGGAGATCTTGAACAAAGGTTGAACAGTTATTTCTGGGTTCAACTTTTTCAACTCATCCAACTGATCGTCCTCCACGATCTGTAGATGTATCAAACGTAGATTCCATCCCTCACAACCTGTTTTCTTCGCCAACTTCAGCACCTGATCCAAAGCTCTATCCCCGATCACGTGTATCGAGATTTGTTTTCCGATTTTCATACACACTCTCATGAATTTTTCCATCTCATCGTCCGAGTGAAGTAGAATACCTGAGTTGGTTGGATCGTCCAAGTATGGCTTTCTCAGGGCAGCTGTTCTCGCTCCGAATGATCCATCTGAGAAAATCTTCACGGATGGGATGGAAATGTTCTTCCAATTTGAAAGAAGCCATCCTTCGTTCAAAACCCTTTCAAAATTGGTTGGACTGCTGAACGCAGGTGATTCGAATATCTCGAAATGATCGATCGAATCCAGCGCTTCCAGGATCGACTGATCCATTTCATCGTACAGATCGACGGAACTGACGGAGGTTATTCCAAAACTCAGAAGTGACTCAACCGCAGGCTTTAAAATCTCCACAGGGTCAAACTTTCTGACCGCTTGCATCAATTTGGTCAAAGTATCTTCCAAGATGAATCCTTTCTCTTCATCTATCAAACCATCCCTCAGAATATCCGAGAAAACCTTCAAAGTTTTTGAATTCACCACAGCCATATGACCGCATTTTCTTATCAAAATCACCGGCTTTTCACCGAGGTGATGATCCAGAATATCCTTGCTTGGATCTCTATCCAATTTTTCACCATCCCACCCTCTCGCGATGATGATTTCATCATCGATCCTTTTGAGTTCATCCAGCATCTCCTCGAGAATCGTAAAATCTGAAAGGTCGATTCTTCTCATGTTGAAGCCATAATCCAACATGTGAATGTGCGAATCCGTGAAGGTGGGTAGTATATAACCTTCAACCTCATTTCCAACGTAAGGTCTGAGATCTTTCAACTTCGAGTTTTCAATGGAAAAGGAAATCGGAATGTATCTTCCAGTTACAAGATCCAAGTATCTGTATCCTTCGAATTTCATCAGGGATCCTTTCCACCGGCCACTGCGCAGACGGGACCCACCCACTGTGAAGAACCGAACTCATTCTTCGATCTCACCTTGTAACAGTACTGTCTTCCGGTTATCAAGCTTGAATCTCTGAAAACTGTGATGTTCTCACCAACTTCACCGATCTTTGTGTATCCCGTCCAGCTCAGGGATGATCTGGATATTTCGAATCCTGTTTCATTATCGGAATTATCCTTCCATCTGAGTTCTATCTCGGTGGAAGATACAGATACTGCCCTCAGATCGGATGGAGGAGAAGGGGGGACGTTCAACTTTGTCTTGAAAGTCCATATGGACCCGTAGACCATGTTTCCATGCTTGTCGTAAACTCCGATCTTCCAGTAATAGGTCGTTCCCGGCCTCAGATTGCTGAGGACATATTGAGGAACGAAGAGTCCTTTTGCCTTGAGGGGAGGGATGGGATCCGTTCCAAAATACAGATCGTAGATTAGCTCATCTCCATTTGGATCATTCACATCCCATCTCAGCGTGACCGTGGTGAAATTCACCTTCATCGAACCGTTGGTTGGAAACAAAGGTTTCAAATTCGTTGGTGGATCATTTATCTCGTTCGTTTGAACGACGATTATGTTGCTCTTGCCGGATGAACCCGAATCGTTGAAAGCGGTTACGTAGTAATGGCAGATAGTTCCTGGAGGGAGATTCCTGTCCTCAAAGATGTTGGTATTCATGGGCAATTCGACCAGAAGATCATATCTTTCCCCGTCGAAGCTTCTGAAGATTCTGAATCCCTTCTCGTTGTTCGATCTATCGAGCCATGTCAACTTTATGCTACTCTCCGTCTTATCCAGAACCTTCAGTTGTTCGGGGGGATTTGGATAGGGTTCAAGGGTGACAACATCCACAGGTTCACTGAAATCGGAGAAGGTTCCTCCTTTGAATGCCCTTATCTTGTATGTGTATTTTCTTGAAGGTAAAACACTGAGATCTTCGAAAACCTCGGAATTCATTCCCACCGTTCCGACTTTCCGAAAACTCTCCTCGTTCACAGCCTTCCTGAAGATTTCGAAGCCATCCTCACTTATCGTGTTGTCTCTCCAACTTAAGATGACGTGATCTGGACCAACCTCGATTATCTCAAGGTTGGATGGAGCGCACAGTTTCTGCGGAATGAATCCACAGGATTGAAGAAAAAGAAAGACGAAGAAAATACAAATGAAAATGAGGACAACTTTCGCTTTCTTCATGCCCCCACCTTCCCAAGGATTAGTCGAACAACTTGAACCACACTTTTCAATAATGATACCATATCTATGCGATCCCTTCAAAAGGAGTGATAGAATGAAAGCCGTTGAAATGCATAATATAGTTAAAATATATCCAAATGGTGTCGTCGCGAACAGAGGTGTGGATTTCGAGGTTGAGGAAGGTGAAATCCACGCGTTGGTTGGTGAAAACGGGGCGGGTAAGACAACCCTGATGAAAATCCTGTTCGGAATAGAGTATCCAACATCCGGTGAAATAAGAGTATTTGGAAAAAAGGTTCACATAACCAATCCACATGTTGCCATATCATTGGGTATAGGAATGGTTCATCAGCACTTCATGCTCGTGCCATCTCTGACGGTTGCGGAGAACATGATCCTCGGTATGGAACCAACGAAATTCACCAGCATAGATTATCAGAGGGCGGTGAAGATGGTTGAAGAGGCGGCTGAAAAATATGGTTTACCCGTTCCTGCGAAAGAAAAAGTTCTCGATCTTCCAGTCGGAATAAAGCAGAGAGTCGAGATATTGAAGGCGTTGATAAGGGGTGCAAAGATCTTGATATTGGACGAGCCAACCGCGGTTCTGACACCTCAGGAAACCGGTGAACTGTTTCAAGCTCTGAGAAATCTTGCTAAGTCCGGGATGACGATAATATTCATATCGCACAAGTTGAAAGAGGTGAAGGAGATATCAGATAGGTTGACGATTTTGAGGAACGGGAAGAACGTTGGAACCTTCGTAACATCGGAAATATCGGAAGAGGAGATATCGAGAAGAATGGTTGGAAGAGAAGTGGAATTGGTAATTGAGAGAACGGAATCAAAACCAAGGGATGTGGTTTTGAGGGTGGAAAACTTGGAATACACAAGAGAAGACGGTGTGAAAGTTCTGAACAGAATTTCATTCTCGGTGAGATCAGGGGAGATACTCGGTGTCGCAGGTGTGGAAGGGAATGGACAGAGAGAGCTTGTGGAGATATTGACGGGGTTGAGGTTCGGAGCGATGGGCAAGGTCATCCTGAACGGTGAGAATATCACGAATCAACCTTCACATATTCTCAGAAGGAAAGAGATGGCGCACATACCTGAGGACAGAGTTGAACTTGGAGTGGCTTTGAAAGCAACGATAGCGGAGAATTTGATTTCGGATAGATATTACAAGGATCCCTTCTGTGGAAGAATGGTGATGAAACCACAGAAAATTAGAGAATTTGCGGAACAGGCTATAAAGAATTTCAACATAAGGGCGGATGGTCCTGATAGTCCGGTGATGATGCTGTCCGGTGGTAACATACAGAAAGTTCTGGTTGCAAGAGAGTTCACTTCGGATGCCAAACTTCTAATAGCGGACCAGCCTACGAGGGGAATAGATGTTGGATCAACTGAATTCGTGAGGAAGAAGTTGATAGAAGCCAAGGATGAAGGCGTTGCAGTGCTGTTAGTATCCGCTGATCTTCAGGAGATACTCCAGCTATCCGACAGGATCATCGTGATGTACAGGGGAGAAATAGTTGGATATTTTCCAAAGAATGAAGGGTTGACCGAGGAGGAACTCGGTTATTACATGCTTGGTGTGAGAAGGCATGAGGAAAGCAGGATAAAGGAGGCATTGATCTCATGAATCTCAAGAGGAAGCTACTCCTTCTTGAGACCTTCAGAACTCTCGTCACGATAGTTATAGCACTTCTGATAGGATACATAATCCTTTTCTTCTCCACCGATGAACCTCTCAACGCATTCAAATGGTTTCTCGTGGGACCGGTGAGCAAGACGAGGAGATTCGTCGAGTTCCTGAATCAAACGACTCCTTTGATATTCACGGGTCTCGCGGTCAGTATAGTGTTCCAGGCTGAGATATTCAACATAGGAGCTGAAGGGCAGATGTTCATGGGAGCAGTTGGTGCGACATTTGCCGCGCTTCACTTTCCAAGTGTTCCATTTCTTCATCCAATATTGGTCATGATATTCGCCATGTTCGTCGGGGGACTGTGGGCTTCGGTTCCGGCGGTGATGAAAGCGAAATGGAGAGCGAGCGAGCTCGTTTCATCCTTGATGATGAATTACATAGCATTCTTCCTTGGATTGTACATAGTCAACTATTACATGAGGGATCTGAGAGCGGGTTATCTCGTATCTTACAAGTATCCCAAGACAGCGTGGCTACCAAAGTTGATACACATCAGATACAACCTCCATATAGGAATAGCCATTGCCCTCGGTTTTGCGATCTTAACATGGTTTTTCCTCTACAGAACGAAGTATGGATACGAGATAAGGATGACAGGTTTCAACAGAGGTTTCGCAATCTTCAGTGGGATAAAGGTGGAAAATGTTGAGATGTATTCACAGATAATAAGTGGGATGATAGCCGGGCTTGCGGGATCCATAGAGATGATGGGACTCTACAGAAGATTCGTCTGGCAGGTATCCCCAGGATACGGATTCGATGGAATAATAGTTGCTCTCTTAGCCAGAAACAATCCTCTCGGTGTCATACCTGCGGCACTTCTGGTTGGATACATGAGGACGGGGGCTTACATAATGGGAAGGTTGAGTGGGGTCGCACCTGAGATCGTCAAGATGCTCCAATCCATGATCATCCTTCTGATCACGGCTGAGGCGTTCCTCGGGTTCATGAGGAGAAAGATCATAGAGAAGGAAGCCATGAGGATGGAGAGTGGTGGTGCATGAACAGCGTTTTAAGGGGTATACTCTCGACGCAGTTCGTTTATTCCATTCTGAGGGTTTCAACACCTTTGATCTTCGCAACTCTCGGTGCACTTCTGAGCGATGTGAGTGGAGTTATAAACATAGCACTTGAAGGTATGATGCTCATGTCGGCATTCTGGGGTGTCATGGTGAGTGCTTGGACGGGAAGTGCATGGATGGGTCTGTTGGCTGGTGTTGTATCGTCGATTCTCCTGGCTCTGGCGCTTGCATACTTTCATTTGAACCTCAAGACGGATCTGATACTCGCGGGTATAGCTCTAAACATCTTCTCATCCGGTTTCACCGTTTCACTTCTGTTCATGATAAGTGGGGATAAGGGTTCATCCGCCTCGGTGAAGAGTTACGTCCTTCCAAGGTTGAACATACCATTTCTTGGGAAAATCCCGATACTTGGGGACATGATAAACAACCATCACGTTCTGACCTATTTGGCTTTTTTGAGTGTATTTCTCGTTCAATATTTGATATACAAAACACCTCTCGGTTTGAAGATGAAGGCTGTTGGTGAAAATCCGGATGCGGCACAATCCGTTGGTGTATCCGTCATAAGGGTCAAATACATCGCCCTGATATTGAGTGGGCTGATGGCAGGACTGGGTGGAGCTTTTCTCTCCATGGGATATGTTTCGTGGTTTGCGAGGGATATGACGAATGGTAGGGGTTTCATAGGATTGGCTGCACAAGCTCTGGGAGGGCACTCCGCCATAGGTGGAATGCTCGGTGCTTTGCTCTTCGGTTTTGCGGAGGCTCTGAGTTATACCCTTCAGGCTATACAATTGCCATCCGAGATAACGAACATGCTCCCTTTCATATTCACGATAGTTGCTCTGATAATCTACGCCAGATCGAGACTCTCCAAATTACATGCCTTGAGATGAGTATTCGATCTTAGATACGAATCTGTATCTTCCCGATTCACCATGCAGTAGGGTGAAAACGGCTGGTCCTTTCCCGGTGAAGGAAGACACGATCCCATGGGGATTTTCGAGCAAAGCCGAAAGTTGAGGATTTTCAAGCAGGATGATATTTTCGAAGATGTTGAAGACGTTTGATCTTATTCCATCCGGATCGACTTTTCTCAGAGCCTGTAGAAGATGGAGGGGATCTCGACCTTTACGATGGTTCTTATTGAGAAAACACGAGATCTTTCGATACATATCTTTCGTTCTGAAGGAAAGATTCGGTATTTTCAGATTCACCGAATATCCAGTTATATCTTCCACGAGTTCAACCTCATCTCCCTTTCCCTTGACGATCGCAGTCCCGCCGTGAAGAAAGTATTTCACATCGCTTCCAAGATCCATAGCTATTCTCTCCAAATCCTCCAGATCCACCCCAAATCTTCTTCCCAAGTGGAGCAGGATCACACCGGCATTTGAGCTTCCTCCTCCAAATCCGCAACCTTTCGGTATTCTCTTTTTGAGGGTTATTCGCAGTCCAATCCGGGGAAGGTTGAGGGTATCGAAGAAAGCTTCGTAGGCTCTGAAGATGAGATTTCCTT
>QNAU01000007.1 GCA_003641545.1 Thermotoga sp. | reverse complement strand
GTTTCTCATGGCATTCTGCCGTGAATAGAACTCACTCACCTTGGCTTCCATCATGAGATTCAAAAGTTCGACGATGATCAACCTCGGTATGAAGGAATTCAAAAGTTCTTCGAGTTTTGGTTCGTATTCATATTCCTCTTTTCTGATCCTTTCATCTACTTTCAGGGGTATGAGATCGATGATTCTCGGTAGTTGAACCAAGGTCGATGTCTTCACAACGTACGCAACTTTCAGTGAATCTATCTTCCCATTGTCGATCAGATCGCGGATTTCATCGAATATGTATTCCGCGTTGTCGTATCTCGGCATATCGTAGAGTTTTTCCCATCCCTTGATGATCTTTATCTTCCTGTATCTGAAATAAGAGTTTGCCTTCACACCGAGTGCGAGATAACCCGCGAACCTTCCCCCCAAATTTTCCGCCTCACGTTCAGCCAACTTCAACAATTCGGAATTGTACGCACCACACAATCCCATATCGGAACTCACGACGAGTATGGCAGTCTTGGAGACTTTCCTTTCGGGGGATTCTATGAAGATGTTTTCGATTTCATCAAAATCATAGGATTGAATCAGCTTTTTGAAGGTTTCCCTGTAATCCTTCAAGAAATTCCTGTATCTTGCCCATATCCTCTCCGCTCTCTGAACCTTGGCTCTCGCGACCATTTCCATGGCTTTCGTTATGTGCATCGTTGATATGGTCGAATTTATTCTCCTCTTGAGGGCTCTGAGCTTTCCCCTGCTCAACCTTTCACCTCACTCTTCAAATATCAATAGACGAAACTCTTCTTGAAATCTTCTATGGCTTCCTTCAATCTTCGTTCGAGTTCCTCACTCAATTCCTTCTTCTTTGCTATCTCCTCAAGAATGTCCTTCCTTTCCCTTCTCATGTAATTCAGAAAATCATTCTCGAATTTCTTGACCGCACTCGTTGGGAGGTCATCGAGATAACCGTTGACTCCGGCGTACAACACGACGACCTGTTCTTCCACCGGCATCGGTTGGTACTGTTCTTGCTTCAACAGTTCCATCAGCCTTTCTCCTCTTACCAACTGGGCTCTCGTTACCTCATCCAATTCCGTGGCAAATTGCGCGAAAGCTTCAAGTTCCCTATACTGTGCGAGTTCTATCCTCAACCTACCCGCAACTTGTTTCATCGCCTTTATTTGCGCCGCACCACCGACCCTTGAAACCGATAACCCAGTGTTTATGGCTGGCCTGAATCCCGCGTAGAACAATCCGGGCTCGAGATATATCTGTCCATCCGTTATTGAGATGACATTCGTTGGTATGTAAGCGGATATATCGTTCGCCTGTGTTTCGACTATTGGAAGTGCGGTAAGGGATCCACCACCCATCTCATCGTTCAATCTCGCAGCCCTTTCGAGAAGCCTCGAGTGAAGATAGAAAATGTCACCAGGATACGCCTCCCTTCCGGGAGGTCTTCTCAAAAGCAGTGATAACTCCCTGTAAGCTGCTGCATGTTTGGAAAGATCGTCATAGACCACGAGCGCATCCTTGCCATTGTACATGAACTCTTCACCCATGGCACATCCCGCATATGGTGCCAAATACAGAAGAGGAGCGGGATCACTTGCGGATGCCACAACCACGGTCGTGTATTCCATGGCACCATACTGCTCGAGTTTATCAACTATTCTGGCAACTGCGGAGGTCTTCTGACCTATGGCAACGTATATACAGTAAACACCTTTTCCCTTCTGATTGATTATGGTATCTATGACTATGGCTGTCTTTCCGGTCTGTCTATCACCTATTATCAGCTCTCTCTGTCCTCTTCCTATCGGTATCATCGCATCTATGGATTTTATTCCCGTCTGAAGCGGTGTATCGACCGGCTTTCTGTATATAACTCCCGGTGCTTTTATCTCAATTCTTCTGAACTTCTTCGCCTTTATATCCCCCTTGCCATCCAAAGGTATTCCGAGAGGGTTAACCACCCTCCCCAAGAGTTCTTCACCAACTGGAACCTCTATTATTCTCTTGGTTCTCTCAACTTTGTCTCCCTCTTTTATCCTCTCAAAATCACCGAGTATGACGACTCCCACGTTGTCCTCTTCCAAATTCAACGCCAAACCGTATTCTCCGTTCTCAAATTTCACCAATTCACTCGCCATGACATTTTTCAAACCGTAAATCCTCGCTATTCCATCACCAACTTGGACGACTCTTCCAACCTCTCTCAAATCAACTTCCTTTTCGTATCCCTTTATTCTTTCTTCTATCACCTTGGTTATCTCGCCAGGGGAAATCCTCATCCATTTCACCTCTCTTCACGATGAAAAAAGCTCATTTTCTATTCTTTCCAATTCTCCCTTGATCGACAGATCCATCATCTCACTGTCAAAGAATATCCTAACGCCACCTATCAAAGTTGGATCTTCACTCAGTTGAAAATCAAATTCTGCATCTTTCACCTTTTTCAACTTTTTCAACGCATCTTCCAAGATCTTCAAATCATCCTCACTCAGTTTCTTCGCGGAAACAACCCATACTTTCAACTTTCCCATTTTTTCATCGAGAAACCTCGAAAAATGATCTGCTATCAGTGGAATCTGATTCAACCTTCTCTTCTCCACGAGAATCTCCATGAAATTTTTGAACTTTTCATCCACCTCACCCAAAACGGAACATAAAAGATCGATCTTTTCCTTTCTATCTATGGCAGGATTCATGAGAAAATCCTTCACAATCTCCATACGTGTTAACTCTCTCAATTCCACCAATTTTTTCGCGTATTCCTCAGCCTTGGATGTTTCAGTTGCAACGCTGAGCAAAGCCTCAGCATATCTTTTTGCCACCGTTGAAGATTGTCTCATACATATCAGCTCCCACTGCCTTTTCTCTTACCTTTCGCGATTCTTTCGAGCATATTCATGAGGTATTCCCTGTGTGTCCTTTCATCGACTTCTCTTTCGAGAATCTTGGACGCGAGGAATACGGAAAGTTTCAACGTCTCCATCCTCAATTCCTTTATGGTTTCTTCCTTCATCCTCTCGATCTCCATTTTGGCTTCATCTATCATTCTTTTGGCTTCCATCTTTGCGCTTTCTTTCTGCGTTTTCAGGAATTCCTCCGCTTCTTTCTTCGATTTCTCGATTATCTCCATCGCCCTGTTTCTGGCATTCTGATACTCCATCTTTGCTTTTTCGTTGTATTCCTCCGCTTCTTTCCTGAGCTTCTCCGCTTCCATGAATTCCTTCCGGATCTTCTCTTTCCTCTCATCCAGCGTCTTCAAGAACGGTTTGAACAGGAACTTCATGAGAAAGAACATGAGAATGAGAAAATTCAAAAGCTGGATCACCGATGTCAGATTGAATTCCAGCATTTTTCATCCCTCACAGTTCAAACTATGAAAAGCAGTATGAAGGCTATGAGCAGAGAGTAAAGTCCCGTTGATTCTGTGACGGCCATCGCCAACAGCATCCTCGTGACGATGGAACCACTCATCTCAGGTTGCCTCGCGATGGCATCCATGGCATATGCACCTATGTGCCCCTCTCCGATCGCCGGTCCTATGGCTCCAAATCCCATCGCTATACCTGCACCCAAGAATTTCGCTGCTTGAACGATGGCGTGCGCAAGATCCATGTTCTCCATGATCTTCCCTCCCTTTTTCATTCTATCTGTGCACTTATATACGCTATCGCCAGCATGGAAAAAACGAGCGCTTGAATGACCCCGACGAACAATCCGAAGAATCCCCAGAGAATAACGGGAATGAATATGTATTTCGTCATATAACTCAGTATCAGAACCAATATTCCTCCCCCCGCTATGTTTCCAAAGAGCCTCAAAGAGTGTGAAATTGGTTTTGCAAGTTCTCCGATCACGTTCATCGGAAACATCAAGGGATTCGGTTCGAAGAAAGATTTGAACCATCTCCAGAATCCTTTCACCTTTATGGCGAATGCATGACTGAGTATCAAAACCATGACCGCATAGGTCGCGTTCGTGTTTATATCCGCGGTCGGTGAGAACCAGGTATCTTGGAACAACGATATTTTTATCCCCTCATCCGTCGGAACAACCTGAATTCCAGGGAATCCACCAAGGATGTTCGAGATGACTATGAAGAGAAAGAGGGTCGCCGATATGTAGAAGACGGGCTTCACCAATTCCTTCCTTGGAATGGAATCCTCAACAATTTCGTATATGAAGGATAGGATGTATTCGAAGAAAGCCTGAAATCTGCTGGGTATAATTCTCAGATTTTTTTTGAATTTCACCGCTGACAACATCAGAAACACCATGATCGCCCAGCTCATGATCACCGTCAACGGGTTCAAACGTAGGGTGATGTTCTCGGATATCCCGATCCCGATTATCCATCTCTGCCCAACACCCTCTAATTTTCCCACATGCTTGTAATTCAAAACTGCAACCACGATATAAATTATCAGAAATACTATAAAAAATATTTTATCTTTCCTTGATAAATTCAGCTTTATTCCCATTATTCTCCCTCCCAGACGAGAAGAGGAAAGATATGTAACTTCCAAGTTTCAGGGAAATCAGACCCAAACAAGATCCGAAAAATGCTTCCATGGAAATGGCAAAAGATAGAGCCATCATTCCCGCTCCGATCATCAGTCTCACGATGTACCCCAATCTTATCCTATTTATATTACCACTTCTTGCAAAATTCTTCACATCCAGATTCAACGAAAAGATCCAGAAGATCGAACCAATCGTTCCGATCACCAATCCCAATGCGAACTCGAATCTTCCAAGGATGAATGATACCAAGATTCCAACCAGTGATGACATCACCGTTCCCACGATTATGCTCCTCATTTTTTCATCTTCCTCTCCGACCTTTCCACTTCTTTCATCAAGAATTTCACCCCGTTGTAAATCCCGGATATGATCCCCAAGAATAGAAAGACAACGAAGATCAACCTATTCTTCAGAAACACTTTGTCAAGGTAATACCCTATGAAAGCTGAAACTACGAGGTTCGATATGACTATTATCCCAAAATTCATCACCATACCGAGCTTCGAAATCTCCTTTGGAAAATCCCCCCTTTTCACACCTCTTTATTCTCCTCCTTCACAACTATCGAAACATCGAAATCCAACTCATCCAGCTTTCCAGGAATCCTTATGACGAATCCTTCGACCTTTACCTTGAGTTCCTTACCGTATATCACGGATGGTGGAGTTATGTCCAGCTTGTATCCTATCTCGGTGAGCAAAGTTGCCATGTTTCCCGCGACTATGTTCGTCATCTCACCCACCGCGCTGAGAGCCAGTTCATCGATCTCGGTGATATCCATTCCCGCTATTTTCCTCACCATCGCGAAAACTGCTTCCTTCTTCATCGAGTAGACCACATTTCCAGAGAGATCCCCCGTTATTCCGATTATCCCTATCACTTCGTGTTCTGGAATGAGCTGTCTTGAAACCGCTGGTTTTTCGAAGATTATTTTCATCCCATACATGGAAGAGAAAACTCTCATTATGGCATTCAATACTGCATTGACAACTTTGGCATTCAAAATATCACCTCATTCCCAATGGTCATCAATCTTGAGGCTGACGCTCAGGGGAACGTCCAGCTCAACCACATTTTCCATACCATCTGTTATCACTTCTTTCATCATTTCGACTTCCTCCCCTGGAACTTCGAAGACGAGTTCATCGTGAACCTGTAATATCATCATGGATTTCAAATTCTCCCTCTTCATTTCATTGTGTATCCTTACCATAGCCAATTTTATTATATCCGCAGCTGTTCCTTGTATTGGTGTGTTTACGGCTATTCTGAAACCTTCCTGTTGAACATTCTTGTTTGGACTGGAAAGTTGAGGAACTTCCCGCCTTCTGCCGAACATCGTGAAAACACAACCGGTCTTTCTGGCTTTCTCAAGGGTTTTCTCTATGTATTCCCTGACCCCAGGATAATTTTTATAATAATTCGTTATTATCATTTCACACTCTTTCACCGGTAATTTCAACCTCTGATGAAGACCGAACGGTGTTATGCCGTATATTATCGAAAAATTAACGGTCTTTCCCACCCTTCTCATACTTTCATCCACATCCTCGACTGGAACGTTGAATATCTTGGATGCGGTTAGAGAATGTATGTCCACTCCTTTTTTGAACGCATCGATGAGATTCTCATCCTTTGAGAAATGCGCCAATATCCTCAATTCTATCTGGGAATAATCCGCACTGATTATCTTCCAACCCTTTCTCTGTGGAATGACCGCCTTTCTTATCTCCCTTCCTTCCTCATCCCTCTTGGGTATGTTTTGAAGGTTGGGTTCCGAACTGCTCAACCGTCCAGTTGCCGTTCCTGTTTGGTTGAACGAAGTGTGTATTCTCCCCGTCTTCGGGTTAACCATCCTCGGTAGTATATCGAGATAAGTTGACTTGAGCTTGCTGTATTTTCTGTATTCCAGAATCAGTCTAACCACTTCATGTTGATTGCTCAACTCTTCCAAAGTCATGGCATCGGTTGAGAATGATCCTCCCTTGGTTTTTCTCACCGGTTTCAACTTGAGCTTGTCGAAAAGTATTCTTGCAACTTGTTTTGGTGAGTTGGGATTGAATCTCTCGCCGACGATTCTGAACATATCGGAAAGTATCTCCGTCATCTTCATCTCATAATTTTTCGAAAGTTCACACAGATATTCCGTATCGAAATAAACCCCGTTCAACTCCATTTCCGCCAAGACAGGTATCAACGGGATCTCGATTCTGTTCAGTACTTCATCCAAATGTGATTCGTATATTCTTTTGTTCAGTATTTCGTAGAGCCTGTAGGTTATATCTGCATCTTCGGCTGCGTAGGTCGTCGCCTTCTCAATGGGTATCCACTCTATACCCCCACCGAACAGGCTGTCACCCATCAACTCTTTGTAAGATATTGGTTTGTAATTCAAGTATTTCAGCGCCAATTCATCCATTCCATATTTCTTCTGATCAGGATTCAAAAGATACGCCGCTATCATGGTATCGAAAGATATGTTCTTCAATCTGTAGCCCTTCGAGAGAAGAACGGAATAATCGAATTTCAAGTTCTGACCTATTATTCCAACATTTTCAAGTGAGTCCATGAGCTTTCTAAGAACGTATTCTGTAGCCAGCTGTTTCTCACCCGTTTTATGACCGATCGGGATGTAATACGCCTCGAATGGCTTGAAGGATATCGATATCCCAACTATATCCGCATCCACGGGGGATAGAGATGTAGTTTCAAGATCGAGGGATAGGTTCAAGGATCTTTCAATTTTTTTCAGGAGGTCTTCAAAAGCTTCTTCACTCGTTATGCACTCGTATCTTGCTTTCTCACCATATTCCTCGTAGAAACCGAATTCTTTCATCAAACTCGTGAACTCGAGTTCCCTGAAGATGGATTTCAGCTTTTCCTCGTCCACCCCTTTGTATCTGAGCTCTTCCCAATTCACATCCACTTCATCTTCGAAGAATTCCAGCTCCACAAGTTTCCTGCTCAAATATGCACTTTCCCTATTCTCCACGAGAAGTTTTGATATCCTGTGAGGAATCTCACCGAGATTCTTGTATATGTTATCCAGATCCCCATACTTTTTTATCAACTCCACCGCTGTTTTTTCACCTATCCCTTTGACACCGGGAACGTTGTCAGTCTTGTCTCCGATCAGTGCCAGAAAATCGACTATCCTGTTCGGTGGTACGCCGAATTTTTTCAACACCCCATCTTCGTCGAGTGGTTCCAACTCCGTCAAACCTCGATGTCCCACCCTCAAAACCTTGATTTTGTCGCCAACCAGCTGGAGCATGTCCTTGTCGCCGGTGATTATGTATATCTCGTCGAATACATCCTTGCCTTTCTTAGTCAGAGTCGCTATAAGATCGTCTGCTTCATGTCCTTCGACCTCCATTATCCTGATCCCCATAGCCTCGACCAACCTTTTTATGTAAGGTAGCTGTTCAACCATCCTGTCAGGTGTCTTGGGTCTGTTCGCCTTGTATGTTTCGAGCAATCTGTGTCTGTAAGTCGTGGTTTTCTTGTCCATCGTGAACACAACACAGTCTCCCTCTCTCAACCAATCTTTGATGAATCTGGTCAACATTCTTGCGACACCGTAGGTGGCATTGGTGGGTATTCCGGTTGATGTCTTCAGATCACTTTTCATAGCGTAAAAAGCTCTGTATACCAATCCAGTTCCATCTATCAGGAACAACCTCGATCCCATTCATTCCACCTTCTCATTCATTCAAAGATTCTCAACGCTGATCTTCTGAGCCTGTCCATCACCGTGAAACCTATACCTTTCTCCTCTATACCTTCGACCAAGATTTCATCCACATCCATTTTATCGACCTTTCTCATGATATCGAAGATCCTTTTCGCTATCGAAAAGGGCCTCACCCTCGACCCCATGATTACCTTTCTGAAATTATCCGGATACATGTTCTTCGTTTCCTCGGAACAGAGCAATACGAAGTTTTTCTTTCTTTTCTCAACGAAACTCAGTATGGATTTTACAATCTTCTCGACGGTCCCGATGAACAGATAGAGAGGCTTTTTTGTCATGTAATGGTCGAAGGATGAGGACGGAATCTTGTCCACGTCGATCACGAGATCTGGAAATATGTTCCTCAACCTCTCGATCGTTATTGGTCCAGGCCTGATGAGAATTGGATGATCTCCCGATAGATCTATCACGCTCGATTCCAAGCCAAATATGGTCTCACCACCATCCACGATCGCATCCAGCTCATCTTTGAAATCATCGATGACGTGCTGTGCCTTCGTTGGACTCGGACGACCGGATAAGTTGGCACTCGGAGCAACGATCGGCCCAGTCATGTCGATCAACGCAATCGAGACGGGATGACTCGGCATTCTAACCGCCACGGTATTCAATCCTCCCGTCACGATATCCGGTAGATTGGATCTTTTCTTCAATACGAAGGTTATAGGTCCGGGCCACAACCTTTCCAGAACTTTCATCCGTCTAATATCCAGATCCTCAACCAATTCATTTACGTGTTCAATCTTGGAGATATGTACTATAAGAGGATTTCCTGTGGGTCTTTTTTTTATTCGAAAGATCTTCTCCACAGCGGATGGGTTGAACGCATCCGCTCCCAAACCGTAAACTGTCTCCGTTGGAAATGCGACGATCTTTCCATTCTTTATCATATCTGATGCGATTTTCAAGATATCATCCTCGGGATTCAAAGGATCCACCTTCAAGATCCTCACAGTTTTTCCCCCTAAATGAATTCTCATCGCTGACATGAGTATATCACGAATCACATGATGTTGAAGAAATTGTTCCATCTGTGTGATAACATATATGGAAGATTATAAAAATGGGGGGGAGAAAATGGCGAGGATAGATTTATCCGATACTTTACAGACCCCGTTCAGCATGGTGTCGAAAAAGGTTGATCTTTTAATACCACCATCTGTCGCGTTCATATTGAATCTGCTACTTGAAATAGCGATGAGGAGGGTAATAATAAGACCCTATTACTTCGGTATGGGAGGATCGAAAATCGGCTGGTTCACCTTCGAGCTACTGAATTTCATAATATCTTTCCTAATCCTGGCATGGATTTCGGCAATGTTCGATGATTTGTTGAATGGAAGGGAAACGAGCTTGAAGGACTCTTGGAATAGGATTTCAACAAATTTTGGGAACATACTCATAGTTTCACTTTTGATCTCGGTCATCGTTGCTCTCGGATTCATCCTGTATGTGATTCCAGGTGTGATAATCGGTGTAATCTTGACACCTGTGATACCGATAATGGTCAAGAAGAACCTGAACATTCAAGATTCCATGAAAGAAGCAACCAACTTTGTATTCCAGGATGGGAATTTCTGGTTCTTACTCGTCATATACGTGATAACCCTTCTGATAGGTTTGATCCCATACATAGGAACCGCTGTATCCGGATTTCTCTTCACATTGTGGGCATCTTATGCCTGTGTGAAATTTTCATGATCCCTTCGATCATGGGGAGATGAGAATTTTGGAGAAATCGCGAATACTAGTCGTCGATGATGAAAAGAATGTGCGAACAATGGTCAAAAAGGTTTTTGAGGGTGAATTCGACGTTGATACCGCTTCGAACGCTGAAGAAGCTTTGGATCTACTCAAAAAGAACAAATACGATCTCGTTTTTCTCGATCTCGATATGCCCGTGGTGAACGGTATAGAATTGCTCGAGAGAATGAAAAAAGGAGAGAATCCCATACCTGTGATAATGATGACAACCTACGGGAGTGTTGAAGAGGCGGTGAAAGCGATGAAACTTGGGGCAAAAGATATAATAACCAAACCTTTCACGCAGGAGGAAGTGACGAAGGTTGTGGAGGAGATACTCAAGGAAAAGGAAGATGAAGAATCGAACATCCAAGATATGGAGAAAAGGATCAAGGAAGCTTTGACAGTTGGAGATATCAAGAGGGCGAGAAACATGGTTTTAGAATTATTCCGCCTCAAACCATCTTCACCCATTCCCCATTTTTTGTATTCTCTGGTGAATGAAAAAGAAGGGAAATTAGAAGAAGCTATTAAACATTTGAACGCGTCTCTCAGTCTCGATCCATCCTATGAACCTGCCAAGAGAAAACTCGGGCAAATTCAGAGATCATCGAAGTCATCAAACGAAAGAAAGGAGAGAAATCAGTCTTGAAGGAAAAAACTCTGTACGTGGTCATAGCAGGCTGTGGAGCGGTGGGTGGAAGAATCGCCGGGCATCTCTCGAGTATGGGACACAGTGTTGTCGTGATCGATCGTGATGAGAAAGCCTTCAACAACCTTCCTTGGGAATACTCTGGATTCAAGATAAGGGGAGATGTTGCGGAGATAGAGAATCTCAAGATGGCAAAGTTGAAAAATGCGGATGCTTTCTTAGCGTTGACCGACGATGACAACACCAATTTCATGGTCACGCAGGTTGCGAAGAAGATATACAACGTTCCGATGGTTTTGGCGCGTGTCAACGATCCATCGAACCTCAAACTGTTCGAGGAGGCGGGTGTTCTGGTGGTATCACCCGTTATATTGACGGTGCAGTTCATCCTCAGTTTCTTCCTCGGAGAGGATGCAGAAAGGAAGCGAAAGGTATGAAGGTGATCCTCGTTGGGGAGGGAAAACTGGTTTATCATCTCGCGAGATCACTCCTCTCGAAGGGATACAACGTAACCATAGTCAGCAAGAACAGGGAGTTCTGTGAGGATATATCGAAAACTCTCAAGTTAACCGTTGTCAACGGTGATCCCACAAAGATAGGGGTTCTGGAATCCGCCGAGCCGACCAAGGAGGACATACTCGTCGCGTTGACTCAGAGGGATCAGGACAACCTCATGGTTTGTCAGCTTGCTCGGAACATGTTCACCATGGGCAGGGTGTTCAGTCTCGTCAACGATCCGGATAACTTGGAGATATTCAAGAAATTGGGATTCGTTTACTCGATCAGCACCACCGAGATCCTCGCATCCATGGTGGAACAGAAAATATCACTCGAGGATATAATAAATCTCATACCGGTGGAAGAAGGGAAGATATCCATATTGGAGGTGGACATCAAACAAGGTTCGCCCATGATAGGTAAAAGACTTGGCGAGGTCGGTTTTCCGAAGGGAGCGTTGATAGGGAGCATAATAAGGCAGGGGAACGTCCTCATACCGCACGGTGGAACAGTTCTTGAAGAAGGGGACAGATTGCTCATAATATCCCTCGCTGAGGTTCAACCGGAGGTTTTGAAATTTCTCAAAATCGAGGAGTGAGAAAAGGTTGGGGACATGATACAAACGCAGATGGGGGATTACAGAAGTCTCATAAAGCACAGATATTTGAGGGTTTTGGGTTATTCTGGTATCATATTCATGGCTTTCTCGTTCATACTGCTGATACCCGTTCTGTTTTGCTTTTTCTTTCCAGAGGAATGGAAAAATTCCACTTATTTTTTTGAATCTGCGCTGATATCTTTCATGGTGGGATTGATGTTCAGGATATTTTCCAGATCGGAAGTTAACCCGGTTCTGACCGTCCAAGATGGTGTGATAACCGTTCTGATGATATGGTCTGGAAACATAATATTTTCCTCCCTACCGTTCATATTTTCGAAAACTCTGAATTTCACACAGGCAGTTTTCGAGGCGACCAGCGGTTGGACGACGACCGGATTAACCGTCGTGGATGTGACGAAGATATCGAAACTCCTACTCGTTTGGAGAAGTTTGATGCAGTATTTTGGTGGGGCTGGATTCGCCATAATCGTTTGTTCATCGATAATAGGTCCAATGGGACTTGGATTTTACCGAGCGGAGGGTAGAACGGATGATCTCCTTCCGAATGTGAAGAAAACGGCGAAGATGATCATGATCATATACGTAACCTACGCAATCGCAGGTATAGTTGCCTACAAACTGGCAGGGATGAGTTTTTTCGACGCGTTCAACCATTCTTTGACTGCCCTCGCGACCGGTGGTTTTTCAACGAAAGCGGGAAGCATAGGTGAGTTTGGGAACCTGCGGATAGAATGTATAACGATGATTCTGATGATACTCGGAACGACGGGCTTTGGGGTCCATTTCACAATTTGGAAGGGCAATTTCAGGGCATTCATTCGTAATCCCGAACCGTGGTTGTTTTTCACCATAATATCCATCTTCACTCCTCTCATAATGCTGAAAACCTCCGGCGTGGTCTTCAAATCACCGCCTGAAAACGTGAGGCATTCGCTGTTTCAAGCCATATCTGCCCTGACGGGAACGGGTTTTTCAACAGTTTCTTTCAACAACTGGCCCGCCTTTCCCATGATGTTACTAATATTGCTCATGATATTCGGTGGTGGTATGGATTCGACATCCGGAGGGCTCAAATTGTTCAGGATATTCGTCTTCCTGAGGATCATCATCATGGAAGTTGAATCTTTCATACTTCCCAAAGGAATTGTGAAGAGTTATTCCGTATGGAAGGGGGAATCCAGGAGGTTCATAGATTCCTCGATGGTGATGGAAGTTCTTCTGATATTCAGCCTGTATTTCATAACTTACATAGTTGGTGTTCTTGTTCTCCTTGGGTATGGTTATGGTACGTTGGACAGCATGTTCGAATATGCATCCGCGCTGAGCACTGTAGGACTTTCCGTTGGAATAACATCACCTGATGCTCCAACAGGTGTGCTATGGGTGGAAACAATCGGAATGTTCTTAGGGAGGTTGGAATTCTTAGCGGTCTTGTATGCTCTTGCAAAGATATTCAGGGATGTGAAGAAGGTTCTATGAATCAAAGGTTTCGAAGGTCGCATTCATCACCTTCATTTCCACCGAATCTCCAAAATATTCTTTCATCCCTTCATAATCATTCTTTAGAATCTTCATCCTCCCCATCAGTCCATCCTCACAGTATGAGAATCCACCCTCGTCAAATTTCACCTTCATGTTCGATATGTATCTCATGAATCTATCGTAAACATCGTAGTTCATCCTGATTTCGACGATGAGAAAAGGATGATACTCAATCCTTTTCGCCTTCTCGAGTGTTCGAAGTGCGGTCGTGAAGTAAGCTTCTATCAATCCTCTCTTGCCGAGTTTTATCCCTCCAAAATACCGCGTGACTATCACGACCACCCCGTTGAGTCTCATCTTTTCTATGGCG
>QNAU01000006.1 GCA_003641545.1 Thermotoga sp. | reverse complement strand
TTGCGTACATATTCAACCCACTCGGATTGCAAAAAGGTGAGCAGGATCAGTTGAAAGGAAAGCCCGGAATAAAGCTAATATCCAGTCCATCCAATGGATTCAGGTACATAGCCTTCAACATGAGAAGATTCCCGATGAACATAAAAGAATTCAGACAGGCAGTTGCGGTTCTGATCGACAGAGACTTCCTCTGCAACAGGATACTTGCGGGACAGGCTATTCCGCTTGCGACGGTCGTTCCACCGGGAAATTCCTTCTGGTACAACAAGAATGTCAAGATAATCGGTCAGGGAATGAGCTACGGTGAGAGGAGAAAGAAGGCAATAGAACTTCTCAAGAAAGCAGGATTCAAGTGGCTGATAGAACCGAAGATCGAGGGAGACAAAGTTGTGAGGAAGGGTAAAGGTTTGATCGGACCAGATGGAAAACTCGTCGAAACGATTGAATTGCTCGCACCAGGTGCTGGATACGATCCAATGAGGGCAACCGCTGCACTGTTCATAGAACAGTGGGCGAACGAGATCGGAATACCGATAAAGGCGAAATTGGTCGATTTCAACTACATCGTTCAGAAAGTCTGGGAGGAGAACTTCAACTACGATATCTACATGCTCGGTTGGGGTCTTTCACTGTATCCAGATTATCTATCCGACTTCTTCCACAGCAGAAGAGCTGGACCTGGGGATTACAACACACCCGGATACAACAATCCAAAGTTCGACGAACTGGCTGACAAGTTCCTCGCATCGACGGATCTCAAGGAGGCAAGGGAACTCGCATTCAAACTTCAGGAAATGCTTGCTGAGGATCTGCCGTATGCGGTTCTGTTCACATCGCCGATCGTGGAAGCCTACAGATCCGACATAATAAAGTTCCCGTATGAGTCAACTTTGGATGGTCTGCAAGGTGTCAACGGTCTCCCATCCTCCGTCAAGCTGATAGAGTGATCCGATTTCCCCATGGGAATCCACCCAGCCCCCATATCGATGGGGGCTGGGTTTTGTTAAGGAATACAATTGAAGAGAAGGGGTAGCGGATATGATCAAATACATTGGCAAAAGGTTGTTTCAAATAATTATTTTGCTCTTCGTATACGTCAGCATCGTTTACTGGATGGTCGAATTGATGCCGGGGAGTTTTGTCGCTCACTTCATAATGAACCCTAAGTTGACTCCAGAAGCCAAGGAAGCTCTGAAGAAACAGTTTGGTTTTGACAAACCAGCTCACATAAGATACTTGCTGTACATGAAGAACTTCATGAAGATGGATCTCGGAATTTCCTTCCTCTACTATCCCAGAAAGGTCGTCTCGGTGATAATGGAAAGACTCCCAAGGACACTTTTTCTCTTCGTAACCGCCACGATAATTTCTTATGCCCTCGGTTTCAATCTGGGAAAACGAATAGCGTGGAGAAGGGGGAAATTTTTGGACACGGCTGCAACCTTTGTAGGTATCGTGTTCTGGACGATTTTCACTCCCATACTCGCCATATTCAACATATGGATCTTCGGGGTTCTTTTGAAACTGCTACCGTTGAACGGTTTCATAGATCCAAACATATGGAGAAAGGCGACGATTTCATCTCAGGAGATATTCAAGCTCTTGATCTTGAACGGCGGTATTTTGCTCTTGGTCTTCGCAGTTGCCCTTCTGATCGCATCGAGGCTGAAGACTTTAACAGCCAAGAAGATGACCGTGTGGATGAGTCTGCTGGCTGTCTTGATTATTTCCTTCATCTATTGGTACACGAGTGGGTATGGAATATACGCTTTGGACATACTGAGGCATCTCATACTGCCCATATTCACTTTGACGCTTCTGAGCTTTGCTGGGAGCATGCTCGTCATGAGGGATACGATGCTCGAGATAATAAGGGAGGATTACATAACGACCGCCAAGGCGAAAGGTTTGCCGGATAACATCGTCAGGGACAAACACGCTGCAAGAAACGCCTTGCTTCCCTTGGTCACGAATTTCGTGATAAGTCTCGGTTTCACGGTGAGCGGTGGAATAATAACGGAGACGATGTTCTCCTGGCCCGGAATGGGAAGGGCTTACATCGAAGCCTTGAATTCCCAGGATATACCCTTGTTGGTGGGCTTACTCGTTTTCACCGGTATATTCGTTTTGATAGCCCACCTCGTTGCGGACATACTTTATGCATTCTTGGATCCGAGAATAAGATACTGAGGTGGTATCGAGTATGAAGGAGGAAGTGATCAGGGAACCTCTTTGGAAGATCAGATTGAGATTGTGGATGAGAAGCTTCAAGCAGAATTGGGAATTGTTCCGGGAGAAGAAATTAGCTCTCTTCGGATTGGGCGTCATCATCTTTTTCGCCATATTTGGAGCGCTCTATCCGATGTATCCGGTTTTGATGAAGAACATCTTCTGGAAAGATCAAGAAGACATGTTCAGTGCGATGAAACCTTACGATCCGATAATAGGATACGATCCATTCATCCCGGGGCATCCATCCCCTCCATCTCCGAGGCATCCGTTGGGAACTGATCCACTCGGAAGGGATATACTCTCACAGTTGATGTACAGCACACCACGTGAGTTCACGCTTGGTATAACTGCCGCATTGATAACGGTGGTGATAGGAACGATGATAGGTGCAAGTTCGGCGTATTTTGGGGGAGTGGTCGATACCTTCTTCATGAGGCTCGCCGATATAGTTATGCTCTTTCCAACGCTCGCACTCTTGATGGTTTTGAGTGCGTTCATAGAGCTCGATCTTTTGAAACTCGCACTGATACTGGGTTTCATATCTGGGTTCGGTTCGATAACGATAGTTCTGAAGGCACAGGCTCTGACCGTTAAGGTCAGACCGTTCATAGAGGCTGCGAAGTCCGCGGGTGGAAGCGATATGTACATAATATTCAAGCACATAATACCCAACATTCTTCCACTTTCGTTCTTATACATGATGTTTGGTGTGACGAGCGCGATATTTTCGGAGGCTGTTCTATCCTTCTTCGGTCTCGTGAACGTGAGGATGAGCTGGGGAATAATGATACACACCGCGGAATCTCAGGGATACCTCGGTGGTGAGTTCATAGGGAAATTCTGGTGGTTGTGGTTACCCGCTGGCGCATCGATAACATTGCTCTGTTCAGCTTTCTATTTCCTTGGGAGAGGTTTGGAAGAAATAGTCAATCCAAGGTTGAGGAAGAGGTGATTCAATGGAGATCCTGTCCGTGAAGGATCTGAAGATGTATTACAAAACGAAACTCGGTTATGTGAAGGCGGTCGATGGAATTTCGTTCACCTTGGATGAGGGCGAATCCATGGGAATAGTTGGTGAATCCGGATGTGGCAAGACGTCGGTATCCATGACGATACTACGACTTCTTCCGGAAAACGCAGAATTCATGGGTGGGAAGGTGCTTTTCAACTTGGATGGAAAGACGGTTGATCTCGTCTCATTACCGGAAAGTGAGATGAGAAGGTATAGATGGAAGGGAATATCCATGATTTTTCAAGCGGCTATGAATTCTCTGAATCCAGTTTACAAGGTTGGTGATCAGATAATCGAGGCGATGCTGAATCACAACCCCAAGTTGTCGATGGATGATGCCAAGAAAAAGGTTGCGGAACTTTTCGAACTCGTTGGACTCGATCCAAGGAGAATGGATCAGTATCCGCATCAATACAGTGGTGGTATGAAGCAAAGGGCGATAATCGCCATGGCTCTTTCCTGCGATCCGAAGATAATAATTGCGGATGAGCCGACTACTGCACTCGATGTGATCGTTCAAGATAAGATACTCAGGGAGATGAAAAAGATTCAGGAGAAATTGAACATGAGCATGATATACATTTCCCACGATATAGCAGTCATAGCTGAGGTGAGCGACAAAATAGCGGTCATGTATGCGGGGAAGTTCGTCGAATTGGCGGATTCCATCACGATCTTCAAAAAGCCAATGCATCCATACACCTACGGACTGATGCATGCGTTTCCAAGTGTGACCGGTGAGAGAAAGGAATTGACCACCATTCCGGGTGAACCGATAAATCTTCTGAATCCTCCAAAGGGTTGTAGGTTCGCTCCAAGGTGTCCAAAAGCAGATGAGAGATGTTTCAGCGAGGATCCAGAATACGTCGAAGTGGAAAAAGGTCATTTCGTTGCCTGCCATCATCCATTGGAGGTAGGAGAGGTGATAAACTTTGGGGAATGAGAAGACCATACTGAAGATAGAAGGATTGAGAAAACTCTTTCCAGCGGAGAGAAGACTCTTCAGGAAGGTAAGAAAATTCGTGCACGCGGTGGACGGGGTCAGCTATGAGATAAGAGAGGGAGAGTCCTTGGCACTCGTGGGTGAGTCCGGTTGCGGTAAGACAACGACCGGGAAGATCTTGGTTGGATTGTATGAACCGACGGATGGAACGGTTGTGATGGATGGAAGGGATGTCACTCCTTTTCTCTTCGAGAGTTATGGGAAGGCAGAAAATTACATTCGCAGGGTTTACATAGACAAATTTAAAAATGGTGGAAACGGAAACCACATTGGTAATTTCGAGGAGTACAAGAAAATCTTCAAAGACAAGTTCAACGGGAATGAAAGGGAGTTCGTAAAATACATTCTCAAGGATAGGAAGAAGGAGATGAAAAATCTCAGGAAGAAGGTCCAAATGATCTTCCAAGATCCATACGAATCTCTGAATCCGAGGATGACGATCTTCGACACGATATCCGAACCTTTGAACATACACAACATTGGAAATCTGAAGGAAAGGGAAGAAATGGTTGCTGAACTTCTCGATGCGGTTGGATTAACACCACCTGAAACTTTCATGTTCAGATTCCCCCATGAATTATCCGGTGGTCAGAGGCAGAGGGTTGCGATAGCGAGGGCGCTCATATTGAAACCAAGGTTCATAGTTGCAGACGAACCAACTTCCATGCTCGATGTATCGATAAGAACCGGCATCATGAAACTCATGTTGAAGCTTGCAGATGAATACAACATGAGTTATCTCTACATAACCCACGATCTCGCGGTTGCAAGATACATGAGCAATAGGATAGCGGTGATGTATCTGGGTAAAATAGTGGAAATGGGGGATATAGAGGAAGTTCTGAAAAATCCTGCTCATCCATATTCGAAGGCATTGTTGGATGCGGTTCCAGTTCCAGACCCTGAAGTGAAGAGGGAGGAACCGAACATATCAGGATCGGTTGCAAAACCGATAAATCCTCCCGCCCGTTGCAGATTTTACGATAGATGCCCATACAGGATGGAAAGGTGCAAAAAAGATCCCCATCCACAACTTAGGGAAATAGCTCCCGAACATCACGTTGCGTGTTATTTGTTTGAGAAATGATGAGGGAATCGGTTTCAGATTCCGAGAAGATTCAAAACGTTGTTCTGATTCAAATTCGCCTGCGCGAGGATCGCGGTGGTGGATTGCCTCATTATGTTGATCCTGATGAGATCCATTATTCCACGAGCCATATCCATGTCCTCTATCCCAGATAAAGATGCGGTCACGTTGGTCATGGCGTTGGCAACATTTCTCGCGGCGCTTTCCAATCTGTTCGCATACGCTCCAACCCTCGCTCTCTCGGTGTTCACCCTTTCCATGATCTCATCGATATGTTCCAGAGCGTTCCGCGCTCCTTCCTGAGTTGTCACATCTATTTCGTTGAGCCCGAGCGCTTCAGCTCTCATATCCGGAAGGGATACGGTCATCTGCTGGTTTGGATTTGGTCCTGTTTGGAAGGTTCTGTCGGTGTATTCGCCAGTCAAGAGTCTCTGATTGTTGAACTCCGTCGTTCTCGCTGTCCTATCTATTTCCTCAGCGAGCTGGTTTATCTCCTGCTGTATCGCGTATCTTTCCTCCTCCGTCAACGTTCCATTGGAAGCCTGAACCGTCAATTCTCTTATTCTCTGTAGATTGTTGGTTATGGATCCCATGGCTCCTTCCGCCGTTCTGAGTGCTCCTATTCCATCGAATATGTTGTTCAAAGCCTGGTTGTACCCTCTGACCTGTGCAGCTAACCTCTTAGATATTGCCATGCCGGCAGCATCAACCGACGCGTTCACCAATCGATTACCGGAAGCCAATTGGGACATGAGAAGATTGGACCTCATCTGATGGATGGAGAGGATCCTCCAAGCGTTCATCGCGTTGATGTTGTCGATCCTCATACGCTCTCACCCCCTTCCCTGAGGGAAAGATCCCCCGAGATCCATCCTTCATTCCATTATTCCCATTTCTCTGAGAAAATCTCCAACATCCCCATCTATCTTCATGAAGGCTTCCTTTATCTCCAACAGAGCTTTATCCACAAGTTTTATCGATTCATCCAAATTCCTGCTCATGACCAGAAGTTCCATCAACTTCGAGAAATCCAAAACCTTCACGTCTGGCATCAATTTGACCCAGTCGTTGAACTTTGTGTTCAAAAATTCCGGTATTCTTCCATCTATCTTGGATATATCGTTCAGAAAATTTCTCAATTTCTCACCATCCACATACGGTTTAACGACCGTTTCGAGTATGGTCGTGCTGTGGGATTCATATCCATACTTGTCTGAGATCAACTCCACGATCTTTCCGAAAGCCCTTGAAAGCACGTATCTTCCCCAGTAATCCCTGATCAGATCTTGAAGCTTCACGAGAGATTTTGGATCTATCAAAACGAAGAAGGAAATATCGTTCGAGAATCCTGGATTTATCGTTATGAAGTTTTCCTTCTCCTTGCTCTCTTTGCTCTTGAGTGATATGAGGTTCAAAACGTCGAACAAGGGAATCAACTCTTCAAGTTCCATCTTCTTTATACCGAGTTCTTTGAATATCTCCATCTGATCCATGAAGTCGGATGTGTCGCCTTTTTGAACCAAAACCTTGAAATTCACATCGAGTCTCTTCTCTATTTCTTCGAACACAGGAGGTTTCTCTATCGTCTGGTTGAAACCCGAGTAAAGCATGGAACCATGAAAATCGAGATAGATACTTCCATCATTCACGTGTATGATACAGGGAACCCTGTATCCGGGAATATCGAAGAAGTTGAACCTCCTATCGAATCCCACGTATACTCCGTTCACCAATACCACCCCCGCTCGATCTAAATAGAATTTAACATTATATTGTTCAACATGTCAACCTTGTTTCATTCAGAAACCTCACCAAGTTCATCTGTTTGAAAATGTGGCATATTTTTGTGCTTTGTAGTAATATAGATGGGCAAAATATTTGGAGGAGTGTAACATGGTTCTCACCTCGCTCGGTGGAAGCGGAGAAAAGGGTAGAGTCGGTTTCCTCTTGGAAGATGGAAGAAAAAGGATCGTTCTCGATTATGGAATAAAAAGAAGATTGTGCGGTGGGTGGAAGGATATATACCCTTTGGAAGTGAAGGAAAAGGTTGATCTGTTGTATTTATCCCATGCACATCAGGATCATGTCGGTGCCGTCCCTTTGCTCAGCTTTGAAAGAATCATCTCCTCAGAACCCACTCTTAAACTCATGAAACATTACATCTACACGTGGTTCAAAACAGCGAGAAGATATGAACTTCCCATCGATGCTGAAAGATACGAGGACTTCCTTCAGAAGGAAGATTTCAAAATTATGAATACGATGATCTTCGATGGACTGTTCTTTAAACTGGGAAAGAGTGGGCATCTTTTAGGTTCAACTTGGGTGAAGATTAGGTGGGATGGTGTTTCACTTCTTTATACAGGAGATATCACGTTGGATTCACCCATATACAGGTTCGATGAACCGGAGAAAGCCGATGTTTTGATAATGGACTGTGCTTACGGTTTGAGAAGACTAAAACCCCGAGAGGATCTTTTGAATGTCTTGGATTCTCTCAAGGGGAATCGAATCATACTACCCCTTCCAAGTGTTGGAAGATCCCAGGAGATACTCCTGACACTTTTGAACAGTGGAATACTTCCCGTGTTTGTGGATGAAAAGATAGTGAGGTTCTTCAATTTTCTATCCGAATTCAAGGAATGGTTGAAGGTGGAACCGAAGATCGAATCGGTTAACACAGAACTTCCTGAAAAGTTGGTGGAGGGTATATATCTGACCATCGATGGTATGATAACGGGAGGGACCTCTCTGAAGCTTTACAACCTTTTGAAAGATGACGAGAAAACTCGTTTCATTCTGACGGGTTATCAGGAGAGAGGAACAACGGGTTGGAAGATTCTGAATGAGGAAGATAGAGCCATGCAGTTCATATGGAAGGTGCATCCGGATTTCACGGACATCTTGACTCTGATCGATAAGATCGATCCGTATCACATCATCATCTTTCACGCGGATGAGAAGGATTCCTCGGATTTGGTTCAAGAATTGGGTAAGCTTGGATTCAAATCTTCCGTTCTTGAGATGGGAAAAAGATTGAAATTGGGGGAGATAACGTGAAGGATCATCTTGGAAGATGTCTCGCAGAGAAGGTGAGAGAGCTCTACAAGTTGGGGGAGAATGACGGGGATATGAAACCTGTGGTTGCCTTCATCGATGGAAAACCGTTCGGCAGGATAAAAGATGGGGATGCGGTTGTGTTCTGCTGTAAGAGAGGAGAAAGAGAAATACAGCTCACCGAAGCATTCGTGATGAATGATTTTGAGAAATTTGAAGTCAAGCGTTTTGAAAATCTCGATTTCATAACGTTGATCAAGTATGATGAGAGGTTCGAAAATGTGAAGGTTGCCTTCGACTTCCCACCTCTTGAGGACACGTTGGCTGGGATTTTAAGTGAGAATGGAATACGTCAACTTCACATAGCGGAATCTGAAAAATATGCACACGTGACTTTCTTCTTCAACGGTAGAAGAAGATCGAGTTTTCCGAACGAGGATGACATTCTCGTGAAATCTCCTGAAGTGGATGATCTCTCCAAGTATCCGCAACTATCGGTCTACGAACTCACGGATCTCCTTGTGAAGAAGATTGAAACGGGAAATTACGAATTCATCCTCGCCAACCTCGCCAACGGAGATGTCATAGGACATCTCATGGAGATGGAACCAAAGGTGGAGTGCGTCAAGCATCTGAGTTCTGCTTTGGAAAAGATCGTGGATTCCGCTTTGAAAAAGGAATATGCGGTTTTGATAACGGCGGATCACGGATTGATAGAGTTGGGAATGAAGAGTTTGAATCCTCCCATTCCGAATCTTGGACACACGACAAATCCCGTTCCTCTCTTTCTCTTGCTCCCGGATGTTGAACTCAAGATGAGAGAGGGGGGGATACTCGGTAATGTTGCACCGACGATTCTTCAACTGATGGGAATTGAAAAACCTGGCACCATGGATCGATCGTCCATGCTCATCGAGAAACCCAGAAGGACCTATAAGGTTCTTCTCGTCATAATGGATGGGTGGGGACTTGGACCGGAGGATGACAGGAACCCGATATATATAGCGAAACCGAAGTTTTGGTATTACCTTCTGAAGAATCACCGTTTTGCAAGGTTGGAAGCTTCCGGTGAAGCTGTTGGATTGATGCCCGGACGTCCTGGAAATTCTGAAGCAGGTCATATGAATCTCGGTGCTGGAAGGGTGGTCATTCAGGATGAAGTTGTAATAGAGCGAAGTTTGAAGGATGGAAGTTTTTCGGAAAGGGAAGCCTTCATGAAGACGTTCAACAGATTGGTTGAGGAAGGTGGGGACCTCCATCTCATAACCATGTTGTCCCTGAAAAGTTCCCATGGAACCATAGATTATCCTCTCGCACTGGTGGAAAAGGCGAAAAAAATGGGAGTGAAAAACATATACATCCACACCATATTCAACAGACATGGGGTTGAAGGATCAACGGCAGCCGAGCTTTTGGAATTTTTAGACAACAAACTCGGTGATTTTGAGAACATCTTCATAGTAACCGGAATGGGAAGAAAATGGGCTCTTGACAGGGACAAGCACTACGATAGAACGAAGATAGCATACGATGCTTTGACCTTTGGAATGGGGGAAAGAGCGGTGTGTGATCGTTAATCCTCCACCACAACCGCTCGTTTTATAACGAACTTTATCCTGTCCCCTTCCTCCAATATCTGATGTTTCGGGGCTTCTACCCTCAGTTTTGTTTCTTTGGATACGATTATGTAGTTCATTATTCCTCCAAGGAAAGTCCTCTTGAAAATTTTTCCTCCTATTCTCCCACCAGTTTCAGCACCTATGAGGATATCTTCCGGTCTGACCACCACCGTGACTTCTTTATCCTTCAGTTTGAGCGGATGAGGTACATCTACCTCCATTTCAGGTGCATCCTCCAGTTCGTAAAGCTTGACCCTCATCTTTCCTCCTGCTTCATCTCCCACTATTTTTCCCTTGAGGAAATTGGATATACCTATGAAATCCGCCACGAATCTGTTCTTCGGATGGTTGTATATCTCCAGCGGATCGCCTATCTGCTGGATTACCCCGTCCTTCATGACCACTATTCTGTCGGACATAACCATCGCTTCCGCTTGATCGTGTGTCACGTAAACGACGGTTATTCCAAGTTTCTTCTGAATATCCTTTATCTCAAATCTCATCTCTTCCCTCAACTTGGCGTCGAGATTAGACAGAGGTTCATCGAGCAGGAGAATGCTTGGAGAATAAACCAAAGCCCTTGCGAAAGCGACTCTCTGTTGTTGACCACCGGATAGTTGATATGGATATCTTCTCTCAAGTCCCTTCAATTTCACTATCTCGATTATCCTATCGACTTTTCTTTTGATCTCATCCTTTGGAATCTTCCTTATCTTCAACGGGTAAGCTATGTTGTTGAACACGTTCATGTGAGGCCATACCGCATAATTCTGGAAGACCATTCCTATGTTCCTATCTTCGGGAGGGGTGTTTAATCCTTTCTTATGAGAAAACACGGGTTTGTTTCCTATGAATATTTCACCGGATGTTGGATTTTCGAAACCGGCGATCATCCTGAGAGTAGTCGTTTTGCCACATCCCGATGGACCGAGGAATGTTATGAACTCCCCATCCCTTATGTCCAAACTGAGATTTTTGATTACATGGTTGCTTCCAAAATACTTTTCAACGTTTTCCAATCGTATGCAAGCCATCAGGATTGCCTCCTTCCGAACAGACACCTGTTGACCACGAATTGAAGCACAAAGGCAATCAATAGAACTATCGTTGCGAATGCGGAAGCCATTTGATATTCCCCTCCTTCCTGAAGACCGTATATCGTAACTCCTATGGTCTTCGTCGTGGGTCCATACAGGAGGATGGATATGGTTAACTCCCTGAATGTTGGCATGAAAACCAAAGCCCAGGATGATATCAAAGCTGGCTTAAGTATCGGAATGGTTATATCCTTCAAAACTTTCAAGGGTTTTGAACCAACTGATCTACCCGCTTCTTCGAGCGATACGTGTATCTGCTTCACCGCACCGGCGACGGTTCTGACCGCGAAGAAGAGATACCTCGCGGTGTATGCAACTATTATTATCCACATGGTGTTGTAAAGGTTCAAACCGAATCTGCCGGACCATACGAGTATCATTGCAACCGCAAGGGCGGTTCCCGGAATTGCCTGTGGAAGTGTGGCGAGCATATCCATCGTTCTCGAAAGATTCCCTTTCCACCTAACCGTGAAATACGCAACTAAGGATCCCAGAATGGTCACAAATGTTGCGGAGATGATGGCAAATATGAAACTGTTCTTCAGGGCTATCTTCGTATCAGAATCTACGAACAGAACCTTGTAATAATTTCTGAGAGTGAAACTTGAAAGTTTGAAGGGCAATCCCCAAGCCTTCCAGAGAGATGTCAACGCCAAGGAAAACATAGGTAGAAAGACCGCGAATACGACAAAAATCCACACGAATACAGCAACCAGAGGCTTGAACTTCCCGAGCTTTATATCCGCTGGTCTGGTTGATTTCCCAGATATTATGGTGAATTTCGACTTTGAAACCAGATAGTTGTTCAACATGAGACCACCGAGAGCGATGGCTATCAGGATGACGGAAAGTGAGATGGCTCTGCTCAAACCTCTCTCAGTACCAGTCGCCATGTAGGACATTATTCTCGTCGTCAGAACGTGTATCCTCGCCGGCATACCTATTATGGCTGGAATTCCAAAGTTGGAAGCGGACATGGCGAAGACAAGAAGAGTTCCAGACATGATGCTCGGAAGAACGAGCGGAAGAGATATACTCCTCATCACCCTGAACAATCTTGCTCCACATATTCTTCCCGCTTCCTCCAAGGAAGCATCCATGTTGACCAACGCGGTGTAAACGGTTATGAAAACCGGGGGATACACGTACATCGACAGAACGAGAACGAGACCTGCGAAAGAGTGAATGTTGAACAACCTGTGTCCAAACAGATGTTCCCATATTTTGTTTATGTATCCCGCCCTACCGAAGAGAAACATCCATCCCATGGCACCTATGAACGGTGGTATCATGTATGGAACCATCACCAACGTTTTCAAGAGGGATTTTCCAGGAATATCAGTTCTAGCAATTATCCAAGCTAAGACAGAACCGACGAGCGTGGAAAATAGAGCAGTTAAAACCGCAAGGTTCAACGTGTTTACGGCGCTTCTTATGTTGCTCCTTCGGGAAAAGGTATCCGTGTAGTTCTTCAAGGTGAAGAATGAATCCTCGGTGTGAAAACTGTCCATCAGGAGCAAGATTAAAGGAGCACCTATCAGAATGAAGATAATGATGAACAGAACCAAGGACAGTATCTTCACATCTTATCACCCCGAAATCCATGGGGGAGGATTCCCTCCCCCGTGATCTATCACGTCTCACTCAAATATGTCCGCGAAGGTGTCCTTTATCTCATCTGATTTCTTCTTGAGATCGTTCCAATCTATCTTGTAGGATCTCTTCAGAAGTTCATCCAGACTCGGAACTCCCACCGGCATCTGAACATCTCCTCTGACTGGGATCAGTTGTCCGTAGTTGACGAGTATCTTCTGCCCCTCCTTCGATAGGACGAAATCGACGAATTTCTTCGCCGCTTCCGGATTCTGAGTCGTGTTAACGATGGCTATTGGACTCCAGATGAGAACGTTGTTTTCCTCTGGATACATCACATCCACGTGTGAACCTTTTACCTTCAATTTCCTAACGGTGTAATCCAATATGAAAGCGAGTTTGTAGGATCCGTTGGCAAGCTCTTTACCCGTGGTCGTGTTGGAACTGAGTATGGAAATCCCACCATCTCTCAACTTCTCGAAGAAATCCCATCCGTAGAGTTTCACCATGGTGTAAACCCAGACCAGGTTGGATCCGGAGTAGAGTGGTGATGTTGTGGCTGCATCCGCCGCATACTTCAGAATATCCTCCCATCTTCTCGGCACCTGTTCTTTCTTCATGAGATCCGTGTTGTACGCTATGATTATGGACATAACTCTCGTTCCGATGAAGTAACCATCCTTGTCTTTGAAGATGTCTGGAATGTTCTTAGCTTCAGGTGATACGTATTTCATGAGCACACCTTTTTCTTTCAGCCACAGGAAGTAGGAAGGCTCCGCGGTCCATATCACATCAGCCTTCAGACCTCCCGTTTTCATCTCCGCGAGGATCTTTGCCATGACCTTGGATGTTCCGGATCTCCAGAAGATCACCTCAATGTCTGGATTCTTCTCTTGAAAAGATTTGACAACTTCCGTCACTATGTCCTTCGGCACGGAGGTGTAGAGGGTGATCTGAGTCTTCGAATAAACCACTCCGATCAGAAGAACCATCAAGATCAACACGATGAGAAGTCTTCTCATCTTACCTCCTCCTTTCTCTTGGATTTTATGATCTAATCACCAGGGAATCAATCCACGTTCATCAAATCCATCTTCAGATTTTCCAAAATCTTCTCGTTCACCACTTTCAATTTCGAGATCGCCAACATCAGTGCTCCCCCAACTGGTGGAAGTTCAGGTTTTGAGAGT
>QNAU01000005.1 GCA_003641545.1 Thermotoga sp. | reverse complement strand
TTGGATCTGGAATTGTTCGAGGAACATTTGAAAATGCTGAAGGAGGGAAAGAAAGTTAAAGTACCGGTTTATAACATGGTAACCTACAGGAGGGAGAAGGGGATATTCAACGAAGTGGAACCGAAGGATTTGATCGTGGTTGAGGGATTGTTCGTCATATACACCGCAAAATTGAGATCCCTCTTCGATTTCAAGGTGTATGTGGATGCACCGGCGGATGAAAGATTGATAAGGAGGATAGAGAGGGACACCAAAGAAAGGGGACGATCCATAGATAGCATATTGAAACAATACAGAAAATTCGTTGCACCTTCTTTCAGAACCTTCATAGAACCTCAGAAGTATTATTGTGATTTAGTCTTGCCATGGGGTGGGGAGAACAAAGTAGGGTTGTCCATAATAATAAACGCGATTGAAAATCTTCTGAAGAGAGGGGAAAGGGCGGAATCGTGATGTGAGCAGTAGGAAAGAGTATCTGATATCTGCGATAAGGGATGAAACTTTTTCGGATATATACATGGTTGACTTTAACGATGGAATTTCCACCATACTGGAGGAGTTCTTCCCGAATGTTGGAAAGATATACATTGTGGATTCGAAGGTCAGGGTTCATCATGATGAAAAACTCGATTTTGACGAATCTTTCCCCGTCTTCGTGAACGAGAAGATGAAATCGTTGGACAGCGTTTATGAACTTTACTCTTACATATACCAGAGATACGATGAAAAAGGTGTGATAGTCGCGATAGGTGGTGGATCTCTCATCGATCTTGTCGGGTTCACCGTGAACACCTTCGGTAAGGAGTTGAAACTCGTTCTCATTCCAACCACCCTTGGTTCCCAACTACTCCCGTTCATAGATGGAAAGTTCTGCATAAATTTCGACAGGAAGAAGGATATACTCTCTGTGAAAGCCATGCCGGACTTGATACTCATAGATCCGAAGTTCACGCTGTCCCAAGATACGAGATATCTGAGACATGATCTATCCATAGCGCTTTCAACTGGTTTGACCTGTGAAGACAGATTTTACTCATTCGTGAAGAACAATTTGAGAAAACTGAACAGGAACAGATTACCGGAGATTTTGAAGGATGTCATAGAACACAACATAAGACTCAGGATGAAGAACAGGGGAAAACAATTTCTCGGAGAAAAGATCGCATCGATACTTCAAGATGCTTCAAAATTGATGATAAGCTATTCACAAGCTTTGGGTTTTGGTATACTGATGGAAATGTTGGTTTCACTCGAAATGGGATTCACCCGATATGAAATGTACGAAGGTGTGAAAACCGCGGTGAAGAGTGTGACGAAAATCGGAAGATTACAAGTAGATCTTCAATCTTTCTTCGCTTCGCTTGGCGGGAAATACAACATGAGGATTCCATTTCTTTTAAAACCGGGTAGGATCATTTACGAGGAGATACCGAGGGGTGTTGTGATCGAAATAATCAAAAAATTCATCATCGAGAGTATATACGAATTCTAACCTCATTCGGCTTTTTCATACGGAAAGGTGGAATCCATGCCCAGAAAAAGGTATGTTGAGTTATCGGAGAAAGAAGCCAGGTTCGTTGGTTTATCCTTGATAATCCTGTTCACTATTTGCATCGTTCTTCTCATATACTCACTGATTCTCAGAGCGAGAATCGAACAGTGCAGATATAGAAATCAACAACTTGAGGAGAAATTGGAAAGGTTGAACAGGAGATTCAACGTGTTGGTCTCAACTGGAACCTCCGTTCAGCTTCAACTAAGCGACAATTTCACCGACGTTGTAGCGACGCAGTCATCTCAATCATCCATGGCGATGTGTTCGGAGTGTTCCTTATCTTCATCTCAATCGTCCACGATTTCGACGCAGGTGGAAGGGAAAACAGAGGTTGGAACTTCCGCATCTTCAAACGTCAAATTATTCGAAATCGAGAAATTCGATTATGAAAAATATTTCAAGAAATCCACCGATTTTTACATCGAGGGAGAACCGTTCATGGTTGTAAAGGCTGGAACTGACACCACATTCAAGTTGATAGTCGATACGGGTCTGCCATATTTTCTCATGAGGGACTCGACGGATTCAACCATCATGAAACTCGTGATCATAGGAAGAAATGGGGAGAATCCGAAAGAGAGAATCCCTGAGAGCGTTTCTACGGAATCTCTGAACATATTTGAAAATTGGTACAGTGTTCAAATACTCGCTCACAGAAGTGAAAGGGCAGTTAGAGGATATGTCAAAGAACTCAGAGAATCCAGCATACCGGCGATAGATTATGTGTTCAAAACTTCGAGGGGAAGCACATTGCATGGATTGATAATAGGTATTTTCACGAGCGTTGAGGAAGCGAGGGAATTTTCGAAATCTCTCGATGAGGATTTCCTGATCAAGAAATACGGAAGTGGCGTGAAGAGGAGGTATGTGCGAAAGATAAAGTGAGTAGATACAGAAAATTGAGCGATTATCTGAGAGGAAAATACGGGACGAGGGTGCATCGCCTACCTATAAATGCAGGATTCACGTGTCCGAACAGGGATGGAACCATATCGAAGGGTGGATGTATATTCTGTGAGGAAACTGGAAGCGGTTTCGGTGCCATGGGTGAAGATGTTCCAATTTCGCAACAGGTCAGAGTTATGATGGAGAGAGCAGTGAGGAGGTACAAGGCGGAAAAGTTCATAGCATATTTCCAAGCCTTTTCGAACACCTACGCTCCACTGGATGTCTTGAGGAAAAAATACGAATCCGCCCTCGTGGATGACAGAATAGTCGCACTTTCCGTATCGACGAGACCGGATCTTCTTCAAGAAGAGATACTCGATCTTTTGGAGGAGTTCAAGGAGAAGGTAGACGTGATGGTTGAAGTTGGTTTTCAAACATCGAATTACAGGACTCTCATGAAGATCAACAGGGGACACACGCTGGCGGAATTCATAGATGCGGTGATTAGACTCAAGAAACGCGAATTCGAAGTTGTGGCACACGTAATATTGAATCTTCCTTGGGATGACATGATCGACGTCGTGGAGAGTGCGAAGATACTGAGCGCGTTGAAGATCGACGGGGTCAAGTGCCATTCTCTCTACATCGTTGATGGAACCCCACTCGGTGAGATGTTCAAACGAGGGGAGATAGAAATCTGCTCGTTGGAGGAATATGTGGAAAGGGTTGTGAGGTTTTTGGAGTATCTCGATCCAAGAATTGTGATACACAGGCTTGTTGCGGATCCTCCGAAGGATAAGGTCCTCTTCGGGAATTGGGGGCTCGATAAAAGAAAGATACTTTGGATGATCGAGAAAGAACTGGAACAGCGAGACACATATCAGGGAGCCAGATTCAACTATCTGAGAAGAAAAGGAGTTGATTGGTTTGGAAAAGGTAAAGGAATTGACGGTGGATCTGATCAAACTCGGTTGTAAAGTTACCTCGTGTGAACCCATGAGATACCACACCACCTTCAGAATAGGGGGAAATGCGGATCTTTTCGTGATCCCGAAGGATAGATTTGCTTTCGTGAAAACGGTGAACTTTCTCGAAGATGTGGGGATACCGTATGTGATCCTCGGAAATGGATCCAACGTTCTCTTCGACGACGAGGGATACGATGGGGTCGTCATCTCCACACAGGCTCTCAAAGGACTGAGGATCGAGGGTAACCGTGTGGAAGCCGAAGCAGGTGTGAAAATAAATGAACTTGCGGTTACAGCACTTGAAAATTCCCTCAGTGGGATGGAAAAATTGTTCGGTATACCGGGAACTATCGGTGGAGCGGTGAACATGAACGCCGGATCTTTCGGTTTGGAGATAGGAGAATTGGTTGAATCTGTCACGGTTCTCTTTGAGGGGAGGGTTTTTACAATCGGGAGAGAGAATCTCGAGTTTTCTTACAGAAGATCGAACATATCTGAGAATCGCATGAAAATAATCTCAGTCAATTTCAAACTCGTCGAGGGGGATCATCTCAAGATAAAATATGAAATGAACAGATACATGAATTTGAGAGTGGAGAATCAACCCATTGACTTTCCAAGTGCGGGAAGTTTCTTCAAAAGACCGAAACCTGATGTTCCGGTGGGAAGGATAATAGATGAAGCTGGATTGAGGGGATACAGAGTTGGAAATGCCATGGTTTCCAAAAAGCATGCTGCATTCATAGTGAACTTAGGATCAGCCAGTTCGAGGGATGTTTTGAAACTCGCCGAGATCGTCAGGGAGAAGGTGAAATTTTTGAAGGGATTCGACCTCGAAATGGAAGTGATTTACATCGGTTGATCACTGAAAGATGTCCCCAGCCAGCCCAAACCTCACGAAGATGTAGAAATTTTCAGGTCTGTAGAGAGCTTCTGAGAGAAGGTTGGACCACATAAATTCCACTTTGTATCCCGCCCCAATTTTCATGTTGACCGTTTCATCCGCGAATAACGTGTAATCGACGGAAATCTCGAGCTGATTCGTGGAGAGTAAATCGGATGACACGGGGGCTGGGAAGTTGTAGTTGAATTCACCATCTTCATCCCGAATGGCGCTGAGAAAGTGATACAGGAATTTGATTCTCATCTCAAGATCGTTGATTGTGAATCCAGATCCCGTGGAATAGTAAAACCTTCCAACCTCCGACCATCCTTCCCCCTCGGTCATTTCGTTGAAATCGAATTTTAAACCACTTTTGAAATACCAGTTCTCCACACCGTATCTTATCCCAAGGTTTCCACCGAACTTTTTCGTTGGATCGCTTAGATTCACACCAAAATTTGAGTAGATCGATGGAAAGGGGAAAGGCGATTCGAATTCAAATCCAAGCCAACTCCAAGGATATCCAGCCTCAACCCTGAAGAAACCTGCAAATGGTAAACCAACTGAGAAATACTTCCTCGAATCCACCAGAAAGGATATCCTTCCATCCCTCGAGAAGTCGAGGGCGTACGAATTCACATCGTTCAGCGCAAAAGCAGGTTGTATGATGATCATCATGCAGAGTGTGATCAGCATCCCTCTCATCTTCTCACCCTCAGAAGGGTTCCATGAAAGATACGGATATCTTCCTCTCTCTCGTTGAGAGGAGAAACTCCAGAAACAGTTTATCCACGAAATTTCTGAAGAAACTGCTCAAGTAGAATCTGATCCTCATCTCGAACATATCCGCCACATTCAAATCGGTGGATTCTCCTTCAAGAATTGTGCTCATCTGTATTGGATATTCTCCACGAACCGTAAACTCCCACGGTCCGAAGTTCATCATAACGAATGCACCCACCCATGTGGTCTCTTCCCAGTCCGTCGATGTCGAATCGAAAAATCTGAAGTTACCGTATTCGATCGAAAGGAAAGGTCCAGCCTTTATCCAGGAGTTTTCCTCCCTTCCAAGAAGCGGAATCGACAGATCCACGTCGAACAGAAGATAATTCGTCGGGGAAGGGTTGGAAGTGCTGGTCGCACCGAGATTGAACACCGTGTCGAATATTATTTCATCACCGAATTCGCTACTTACCCCCGTTTCCACAAGCCATCCAGCGGGTTCGAAGGATTCCGTCTCCAACCTGTATCCTCCCCCCAAGTTGACATACATTGGGAAGGAAGAGAGAAAGAAAACAGGCAGGAGAAAAAGAAGAGAAAAGATCAACCCTGCCCTCATATCAACGGTGTATACCTCCCTCCTTCTCCTCTCAGAGCACCCCTGAATTCCAAACGAGAAAGAATCGAAATCAAAACGGAATACTCCTTTTTCATCTCTTCCATCAGGGAATCTATGTCGTCGTATCCCTCTTTTATTTTCTCTATCACTTCCCTCTCTTCCTCATCGAGATCGATCACTCCATTCCCTGATTCCCGATCCCCCACGATGTATGGAAATTCCTCAACGATATCCTTCACATCCATCACGAGTTTTGCACCCATCTGTATCAATCTGTTCGTTCCAACACTCAAGGATGATGTTATGGGTCCTGGAATCGCAAAGATGGTTCTGTTGTATTCGAGAGCCTGCATGGCTGTTATGAGGGATCCGCTCTTCTCACCAGCTTCAACGACCAAAGTTCCGAGGGATATTCCCGCTATTATCCTGTTCCTCCTCGGAAAGTTATGTTTCATCGGTGGCGTACCGAAGGGATACTCCGAGACGAGGCATCCTCCCCTATTCAAAAATTCCGAAAAGATGTTGGAATTGTGTTTTGGATAGACAACATCTATTCCAGTTCCGAGAACACCGACGCTACTTCCCCCGGTTCTCACCGCCGAGATCTGGGAAACGGTATCTATCCCCATAGCCATACCACTGACTATCGTGAATCCAAGCTCCACCAATTCAGATGCGAACCTGCGTGCCATGTTCAAGCCGTAGAAACTGGGTTTCCGTGATCCGACGATCGCCAACGCCCTGTTGCTGTTCAAAATTTCCGTCCTTCCCTTGCAGTAGAGCATTATCGGTGGATTGGGAATTTCACGTAACAGGGAGGGATATCGATCGTCCCAGTACGTTATCACTTCAACATCCTCGTTCAGAATCTTGGATAGCTCTTTTTCGAATCTTTCACGCCTGAATCTTTCGATGTATCTTCTAACCTTTCTCTCAAGATTTCCCTTCTTCTCGACAATTTCACCAATTCGTGTGGGATTGAGGGGATCAAAGTCAAGATTCATCAGAGCTTCAACATCATTGGGTGAGAAGTCACCGAACAAGTTGAGAGCCACAACATCTTGTCTTTTCATCACAGTATGTAGGAACTCAAATCTTCGTCTTCTATTATCGAACTCAGTTTCTTCCTCACGTATTCCGCATCTATCACGACTTTCTTCTTGTCCACTTCTGGAGCTTCAAATGACACGTCCTCGAGCACCTTCTCCACGATCGTGTAGAGTCTTCTCGCGCCTATGTTTTCGAGCCTTTGATTCAGAGAGTATGCCATCTTCGCCATCTCTTTCACCCCATCATCCGTGAAGATGAGTTCGATACCTTCCGTAGCCAGAAGAGCTTTATACTGTTTGGTTATCGAATTTTCCGGTTCAACGAGTATCCGTGCGAAATCTTCCTCAGTCAACGGATCCAGCTCCACCCTTATCGGAAATCTGCCTTGAAGCTCGGGTATGAGATCGGATGGTTTGGAAATATGGAACGCACCAGCTGCTATGAAGAGAATGTAATCCGTTCTCACAGCTCCGTATTTTGTCATTATCGTCGTTCCCTCGACTATGGGTAGAAGATCCCTCTGAACACCTTCACGTGAAACATCCGGACCCCCATAGCTCTCCTTCGATGCTATCTTGTCCATCTCGTCTATGAATATCACACCTCTCTGCTGAGCTCTTTCGAGCCCTTCCTGAATCGCTTTGTCCATATCTATCAGTTTCTCAGCTTCTATGGGTAGGAGAACCCTCCTCGCTTCGGATACCTTCATTCTTCTCTTTCTCTTTCTCTTGGGCATGAGATTTCCGAAGATGTTCTGAAGGTCTATTCCTATCTCCTCTAAATCCATCCCCCCAACGATCCCGAATGCTGGAACCGTTGTGTCCTCCATCTCTATCTCTATCTCCATATCCTCTATCTCACCTTTTCTCAGTTTTTCCTTAAACATCTTCCTTTTACTCTCTGCGGATTTTCGATCGACCGGTGGTTGTCTGTACCGCGATTGATCGACTGCCTGGAATATTCCCAACAGTCCTTCCGGTATGTTCGTTCTCTTGCTCTCCGGAACGATGGCGTCCAGTATCCTCTCTTCAACATTTCTCTTAGCCACTTCCTCGACCTGCTTCATCATCTCCTGTTTCACCGTGTTGACACTTATCTCGACCAACTCCCTTATCATCGAATCGACCGATTTCCCAACGTATCCCACCTCGGTGAATCTGGTTGCTTCAACCTTCAGAAAAGGAGATTTCGACAGTTGTGCCAACCTTCTGGCTATCTCAGTTTTTCCAACGCCAGTCGGACCTATCATGAGTATATTCTTCGGAAGGATTTCCTTTCTCAATTCTTCAGGTAGTTTCTGTCTCCTTATTCTATTTCTCAAGGCTATTGCGACTGCTTTCTTCGCCCTTTCCTGACCAACTATGTATTTATCCAGACGCCTCACTATTTCCTTTGGGGTCAAATCGTCCACCCTCTCGATCTCTTCCATTCTCAAACCTCCTCGAAACTGAAGTTCTTGTTGGTGTATATGCATATCTCGCTCGCTATTTCGAGCGATTTCAAGGCGATTTCGCGCGCGGATAAGTCGGTGTTTCTCATCAAGGCTTTGGCTGCAGCTAAGGCATATGGTCCACCCGAACCTATGGCAACCACATCCTCATCCGGTTGTATAACTTCACCACCACCGGATATGAGGAAGATTTCCTGTGAATCTGCGACGATGAGGACAGCTTCCAACCTTCTGAGAACCTTATCCGTCCTCCAATCTTTTGCCAACTCAACTGCCGCTCTCTTGAGGTTGTTGTAATCCCTCAACTTCTTTTCGAATCTCTCAAAGAGTGTGAAAGCATCGGCTACCGATCCAGCGAATCCCGCGATTACCTTTCCCCCGCCAAGTTTTCTTATCTTCTTCGCGGTCGATTTCAGTATGGTGTTCCCAAATGTGACTTGTCCATCACCTGCCATGACTGTTTTTCCATTCCTTCGAACAACTATGACGGTCGTCCCCTCGAAACCTTTCACTTTCCAACCTCCCCAATCAAGTTCCTGATCAGTTCATCCATGTCCCAGCCCAGAGCTCGAGCAGATGCGGGCAGATCACTCAGCTCTGTCAAACCGGGTATGGTGTTCACCTCAAAAACGTAGAAACAGCCGTTCTCTATCTTCCCATCTATTCTCGCTAAACCGGAACAGCCCATAAGCTTGAAGATCATTCTCGCGATGTTTTTAACCATGATCTCCTCCTTTTTGCTTATCCTCGCCGGGACTATGAGATCCGTCATACCTTCGGTATATTTCGCGACGTAATCGTAGAATTCCCTCTTCGGAACGAGTTCAAGTATCGGGAGAACGAATGGTTTCTCATTCTTCTCTACGACGCTGACCGTTATTTCCACACCACCGACGTATCTCTGAACGATGATCTGACCGTACTCCAAAATCAGCTTCTTCGACTCTTCCAGCATCTGCTTCGAATCGTTCACCTTCACGACCCCTATACTCGAACCACCCCATCTCGGTTTCAAGAACACGGGAAATCCGAAAGGTGAAAAGGATGTTGGATAACCTATGAGTATCGTATCTGGAACCTTCAACCCCGCGTCCTTCAGAAAAAGATAAGTCAAATATTTGTCAAAAGAAAGGAAGCTGGCATGAGCGGACGAACTCACATATTTCTTTCCCAAAATATCGAGTAATCCCTGTATTCTACCATCTTCACCATTTTCACCGTGCAATGCGAGAAAGACCAGATCCACATCCCTCAACCTCTGTATCCATTCGTACGGATCGTCGGATGTGTCTATTTCCACAACCTCGTATCCGAGATTTTTCAGAGATCTCACAACTCTCACACCGCTTCTTATCGATATCTCTCTTTCATTCGATCTTCCACCGTAAAGAACCGCTATTCTTCTGATTCTTCCTGTGAGATTGCTATCTCTTCCACTCTGTAGGATTTCCTGCATCTTTGACAGTATAGAACCTCCTCTCCGTTTTTGTACCTGTAATACAAGGTTTCAGAACATACCGGACATTTGTATTCGGACGGTTCATACCAACTTATGAAATCGCATTCCTTCTCCCTCAAGTTTCTTTCACATATATAATAAACCTTTCCCTTCTTGCTCCTCCTCTTCAGAACATCCGATCCACATTTTGGACATTTCCCTCTCGCCTTTTCAACGTACGGTGCGGTGTAATCGCATTTTGGATAAGAAGAACAAGCCAGAAATTTTCCATATTTTCCATCTTTCACGACGAGTGGAGAACCGCATTTTGGACATACTGCATTCTCCACCACCTCATCGACCATGGCATCTTTTACCCTAAGAACTCCATCTTCCAAACGGAATTTCTCCTCATTCTTCGTTGACATCGTCTTTCCACATTTTTCACACTTCAAGTAGGTTCCGAATGGTCCGAATCTCAGGTTCATCTTCCCTCCACATTCATCGCACTCAAGATCGGTCGGTATCTCGAGAATCATCTCCTTCGAATTTATCCTCTTCTCCACCTTCTCAAATACCAACCTGAATTTTTCGTAGAAATTCTCGAGGATCTCTCGCCAGTCTTTCTTACCACTTTCGACTTCATCCAACCCTTCCTCCATTTTCGCCGTGAACTTCGTCTCAACTATATCCGGGAAATTAGACACCAAAAATTCGTTGACGAGAAACCCCATGAAAGTCGGTATAATGTATTTCCCGCTCCTCACCACGTAATTTCTGTCGAAGAGAGTTTTTATTATGGTCGCGTACGTGCTCGGTCTTCCTATTCCTTCCTTCTCCAACTTTTTCACCAAACTCGCTTCCGTGTATCGTGATGGAGGCTGTGTTTGATCTTTCTCCGCTGTGAACTTCTCGAAGAAGAACTCATCCCCTTCCTTCAATTTCAAAAGTGTCCCCTTTTCTGCATCTTGTGTGGGAAGTAGAACCTCGAATCCTTCAAATGTCCTTCTCGAATGTTTTATCTCGAAGACGTATTTGTCATCATCGCTGGCTATTCTGAAGATCATGTTCTCGTATTTCGATGGTGCCATCTGCGAAGCCATGAACCTCTTCCATATGAGTTCGTAGAGCTTCAGATGATCCTTCCCGAGTATCTTCTTCAGATCCTCCGGTTTCTTCTCCGGATACGTGGGCCTTATCGCCTCATGCGCGTCCTGAATCCTACCCTTCGATTTTCTTTCCTTTTTTCTCCTCCCCCTGACGAATTCTTCCCCATAATTCTCGACTATGAATTTTTCAGCGGATTTTACAGCCTCTTCCGACACCCTCGTTGAGTCTGTTCTCATGTAGGTTATGAATGCGAGGTGACCATCCGGGGTATCTATTCCTTCGTAAAGTTCCTGAGCGATTCTCATCGTCTTTGCCACCGAAAATCCCAATTTGTTTGCTGCTTCCTGCTGAAGTGTACTCGTTATGAACGGATCTGGAGGCTTCTTTTGGCTGATCTTTTTTTCCACATTCTTGACGAAAAATCTCTTTTTTTTCAGTTCTTCAACGATTTCGTTCGCTTTTTCTTCATCGATGAGAGATTTGACGGGATCGAATTTTTTCCCATCCACCTCTATGAGGTTCACCTTCTTGCCATCGTGTATTCCGAATATTCTCCAGAACTCCTTCGGGATGAATTTTCTTATCTCTTCTTCTCTCTCACAGATGAATCTCAAAGCGACCGATTGAACTCTTCCAGCACTCAAGCCCGATTTCATTATCTTCCATAGAAGTGGTGAAAGTTTGTATCCTACGATTCTATCCAGTATTCTCCTCGCTATCTGTGCATGAACCTTTCTCATGTCTATGGTTCTTGGATTCTTGACCGCTTCTTTTATCACCTTCTCGGTTATCTCGCTGAAGATTATCCTGTTTCTCTGATTCTTGTCCAATTTCAGTATCTCCGCGATGTGCCAAGCTATGGCTTCTCCTTCCCTGTCCATATCGGACGCGAGGAGAACACCATCCGATTTTTTCACCATCTCCTTTATTCTGTCCATTATCTTTTTCTTCCCTTTTATCAACCTGAAGATCGGTTTGAAACCTTTGTCTATGTTGACACCGAACTCATTTTCGGGAAGATCTCTGACGTGCCCCATGGAGGAGAGAACTATGTAGGAATCCCCAAGGAATCTTTGAATCGTCTTTGCTTTTGCCGGGGATTCGACTATTATTACCTTCTTTTTCATCCGAATTTTTTCACCTCTTTGAGCATGTTATCGAAGATGGTTTCATTCGAAGATTCTATGTATATTCTTGCAACTGGCTCCGTTCCGGATGGTCTGATCAGTAGCCACGTGTTTTCTTCGTCGAAGATGTACTGTATCCCGTCGATCTCCTTTTTCTCCCTTATCTTCAAACCGGCAAATTCACCTGCGCTTTCCAACCCTTTGAATTTCTCCATGTATCTCTCAAGATCCTCTCTGCTTTTCAGTTCAACGTCTATACGTATGTTGTAAAATTTTCCATACTTTTCCTCCATTTTTCTTCTCATCTCGGAGAGCTTCTCTCCACTCAAGGAGATCATCTCCAGAGCGAGAAGATCCGCAAGGATCCCATCCTTCTCGGGAAGATGGGATTGTATGGTCAATCCCCCACTCTCTTCTCCACCAACCACGATCCTTTCCCTGAGAAAAATTTCACCTATGAACTTGAAACCGACGGGGGTCTCCAGCACATCGAATCCAAAGTTTCTTGCGACAGAATCGAGTAGGTGGGATGTTGCGATACTCCTGACGGATGGACCTTTCAAATTTTTCGTGGAATACAGATGGTGTGCGACCATACCTATGAACTCATTCGGGGCTATGAAATTTCCTTCATCATCCACGATTCCGAACCTATCCGCGTCCCCATCCACCGCGACACCGCAATCCAATCCTTCCTTTCTCACGATGGCACCAAGATCTCTCATCCTCGTCTCATCTGGTTCCGGTCTGTACCCACCGAAATATGGGTCTCTGTATCCATGGAAAATGTGAGGTTTTTCCGTCAGCTCTTTCAAGATAACATCCAAAATACCGATGGCTGTGCCGTACATAAGATCGACTGCGACTTTCAAGTTGGATCTTTTTATCTCATCAAAATCGATCCTTTCCCTCAGATACTCAACATAACTTGGAAAAGGATTAACCATTTCGAACAATTCCTTCCTTATTCCCTCGGTTATTTCCACCATTCTCACATCATTTTCCTGCAGGACCTTTTCTATCTCTTTCTCTATTTCCTTCGTAACCTCAGGTGGTGCAGGAGCACCATTTTCTGGGCTGAACTTTATCCCAAGATATTCCGGAGGGTTGTGTGATGCGGTCAAGTTTATTCCACCATCCAGATCGTTGGAAATTATAAAATGAGATATGACGGGAGTGGGAGAAGGTTTTTCACAGAGGTAAACCTCTATGTCATTTCCAAGGAGAACCTCAACGACAATTTTTGAGAAATTTTCTGCCATGAAACGTGTGTCATGTCCAACCACCACCCTTGGTTTTTCCTTTCTTCCCTTCAAATAATTAGAAATGGCTTGTGCAACGATTCTCACCATATGGAAGGTGAAATCATCGGCTATTATTCCTCTCCATCCAGAAGTTCCAAATCTTATTTTATCGCTCATCTCGAATCCCTCCGGATCATCACACGCCTGCCGAGCTTCCTGTCGTATTCACTCCAGTTGTTTCCTTCAGCTGTTTTCTCCTGAAGTTTCAAAAACTGTGAAAGTTTCGCATCCAAATTGTCGATCATGTGTAGAACGAGAGCTTCTGGTGTCTTCGGCAAAGTTGGAGAACCCCATTCAAATTCCCCATGATGGGATATTATCATGTGTTCTATCTCCATGAGAAGATTCTTCGGAAAATTTGCGATCCTCTTTGCCACCCTTTCCACCATCTTCACACCGATGACTATGTGTCCAAGAAGTTCCCCACTATCCGTCATCTCCAAACCCGATGGCGTTATTTCGTACTCATAAGCTTTGCCAATATCATGAAGCATCGCACCAGCTATGAGAAGATCTCTGTTCAAAATATCACCGTATTTTTCAACAACGTGTTCAGCGAGTTCAACAACATCCAAGGTATGTTCCAAAAGTCCTCCTCTGTAGGCATGGTGAACTGATAGACCCGCGGGAGCATCCAAAAATTTTCTCAAAAATCCTCTGTCCTCTATGAAAATCTGCTCGAGCAGTCTCCTCAATTTATCACTCTTCACACTCTTTATGTGATTGACAAGCTTTTCGTACATTTCCTTTATACTTCTCTTCGTTGTTTCGACGAATCTGTTTGGATCGTATTCCCCTTCTTTGAGCACGACCACGTCCGATGGATTCTTCGAGAGATTCAACTGTAGCCTGTTTTCAAAGTAAACTACCTTCCCTCTGACCTTAACGACATCTCCAAGCGATATCCTTCCATCGTTCAACTCCGCGTTGTGCCAATCTATGGCTCTGAGGATTCCCGTTTTATCCTTGAAGGTAAGAAGTAAAAATTTTTTCCCATCCTTCGCCTCTTGAAGCTTTTTGCTCGTCACTTTGAAAATCGATTCGATTTCCTCATCTTTCACAAGGTCCTTTATGAGTTTGTAAGGTTTCGAATCATCCATGTATCCAAGTTCTTTCAATGTTTTCTCATCGAGAAGATTCTTCATCTTCATCCTTCATACCTCCAGATCTTTCAGAGCCCAGATGGACCGCTCTCAAAATGAGATTCACCATTCCGTCGAAATCCTCCATTATGGATGTCAGAACGATCATATCACCTTCTCCACATGTTATGATGATACGCCTGAACATGAACTTTCTTCCAGTCTTGACGGTGCAATTTTTCAGACGTATCCTCTTTCTTCCGATCTCGAGAATACCATCCTTCATGTCCAATCTGAGTCTGTACTTCCACGTGTAAAAAGCCATGAAAAGTGAGAGCACTGATAAGAAAAGAACAACCAAGATGAGGTAGGGCTCACCAGAAAGTATCACGTATTCGAGAAGAAGAAAAAAGGTCACAACGAGGATTATCCAAAGCCATCTGTACCACGTGCAGTATCTGAAATTGTAGAAACGAACGGGTATCTCCCCATATTCCTCCATACGAATCACACAGCTCTTTGAACCTTCCCACTTCTCAAACAACTCGTGCAGACCCAAACTCTTTTAACCTTTCCATCCACCTGTATTTTTACCTTCTGTAGATTGGGTTTCCACCATCTCTTTGTTTTCTTGTTGGAATGGCTCACACTGTTTCCAGAGGACGGACCCTTTCCACAGATGTAGCATCTCTTCGACATCATCAACCCTCCCTGCGCATTTCTGAATATGCTCGGTTGATTATATCAAATTAGACCACAAAATAAAATGCCGAGGGCGGGATTTGAACCCGCACGGGCATAAGCCCACATGATCCTGAGTCATGCGCGTCTGCCAATTCCGCCACCTCGGCAATTCTGCGGAATATTATACATCATGTCGAAGGAATGTGACAAGATGCTGGAAAGCCTTTCAAAATCCATGTAATTGGAATCGTCCGATTCATGAACTAGGAGTGTTCAAATATTTGGAACGCTCAGTTTTACTGATCTCGCAAAGTATGGGATAATCGTTGGAAAGTATCTCTATGGTTATATGAGAACAACCCTTTCGTGAACTTGATGAATCCAGCGGGATGTGATAAAATCGATCACGGTTCCGGCGTAGCTCAACCGGTAGAGCATCCGGCTGTTAACCGGAGGGTTGGGGGTTCGAGTCCCTCCGCCGGAGCTT
>QNAU01000004.1 GCA_003641545.1 Thermotoga sp. | reverse complement strand
TCGGCAATCTTGTTCTTCATATTCAATCCCCATGGAATATGGTTGTGTCTCCTTTCGATCTGGTTCTTCGTCTCGATAGGGTTGACGTGGTTCTCATCCATCGTCATGGCTGAGACCAGGAAACTCTTCGCTTACACCTCGGGATACCTGCTCCTTGGGACCGTAGGTGTCCTCCTATCGATCCTTCTTGGAGAAAGATTCGGTGGAAGGGGAGGAATAGCTGGCTTTCTGATTGCGGATATTGTCTGTCTCATCCTTTTCACCATCTTTATAGGTAGAACCTTCGGTTTCAAGATCAACCCATCGTTCGAATGGATCAAAGAGAGTGTGAAATATTGGGAGCTTTATCCCATAGGATGGATCTATTATCTCTCCATCTGGGCGGATGATTTCATAGTTTGGTTCAGTCAATATGGTTATGAAAACCCGAAGGGATTCAGATACTCCCCAGTTTATGACCTTCCCATGTTCTTGGCGTATCTTACCATAATACCGACGATGATCATGTTCGTCATGGTGATAGAAACCAAATTCTACAAGAGTTACAGGAATTTCTATGAAACGTTGTCCAAAGGTGCATCACTCTCAGTGATTAAATCGAGACATTCAGCCATGATGGAGGAACTGAATCACAGTTTGAAGATGGTGATGAAGATTCAGTTCATATTCACGATCTTTTTCATCCTCTTGAACGAGGTGGAAGGATTGGGACTATCCGGGATATCGAGATTCATACTGAGAACAGGGCTTGCGGGAGCGATGATCAACGGATTCTTCATGATGATCTTGCTCATACTCCTCTACTTTGAATTCAGGAGAGAGGCTCTGTTCTCCGTGATCGTGGTCTTCGTGGCGAATACCACCATATCTTTTTTCACACTCAAATTCCTCGGTTTCAAATCCGCTGGCATCGGATACACCCTGTCCTTCTTCATCGGAACCATCACATCCTACGAAATGCTCAAGAGAAGGCTGAAGGATTTGATAAGGATCGAATATCTCAGACAACCTCTCGGAATACCGAGGGGCTACATCAAGCGTGAAAAATACGGTTCCATCTCATACTCATTTCAACCTAAGAGCAAGGTCCAATAGGGTTTGAACGACGAAACTATCGAGGAAGATCAGTACCAGTATCGCTATGAACGGTGTTATGTCTATCATCCCGATAGGAGGTATGATTCTTCTCAAGGGTTTTAAAACTATATCCGCCATCCCATGGAAGAACATGGCAATCGGGTTGTAGCGCAGGGTTGGTATCCAGCTCAATATTGCGGATATTATTATGAACACTATCTCCACGTTTATGAGTACCCTCAGAACCTTGGCAATGGCAAAGAGTAGATTTGAGACAATAAACATCATTCATCCCTCCGTCCAAATATAGCGGTCCCTATTCTGACCATCGTCGCTCCCTCTTCAACGGCAACCTCGAAATCATTCGTCATACCCATGGAAAGATGTAAAAAATCGTATCCATGTCTTTTCAGTATATCATCCCGCAGTTCTCTCAATTTCCTGAAAATCCATCTGACTTCCTCCGGATCCTCCACGAATGGTGCCATGGTCATCAATCCAACGAATTTTAAGTTTGGAAGTTTCTCGATTTCCATCACCAAATTTTCAACCTCTTCAGGTTTGATGCCATGCTTGGTTTCCTCACCCGAAATGTTGACCTCTATCATTATCTTCTGAACCTTACCGAGCTGTTCGGCTCTCTTGTTTATCTCACGCGCGAGTTCAAGACTTTCAACGGAATGTATGAACTCGCAAAATCTCACCACGTATTTCACCTTGTTCCTTTGAAGGTTCCCTATGAAGTGCCATGTTACGGGAAGATCCTTCAACTCTTCCCATTTTTTTCGTGCGGACTGCGCCCTGTTCTCCCCAAAATGGGTGATCCCACATTCAAAGGCGGACAACATGCGTGCAACATCAACTGTCTTCGTCACCCCGATCAAGGTTACCTCTTTCGGATTCCTCCCAGCTCTACGAGCAGATTTTTCTATTCTCCTCAACACATCCCTCACATTATCGCAGATCGATATGCTCATGATGACAAACCCTCCAATCCCTGTATTCCAAATTATCAACGATTTTCATTTCAAGATTCACGATTTCCTCATCCAGCTCCGTTTCCACCATGTTCAATCCGAAGATCTCTTCGAATCCCATGATGATCGCTTCAATCAGGTTTTTCTCGCTTACGTGAGGATCCAAATCCCAAAGGGACACTGTCTTTGATTCCATGATGTATTTCAACTTCTGCCTTTCCGATTCATCACGCGCGAATATTTTCGTGTATAAATCGAGATCCAATTTCAACGGTATGGAACCATGCTGGAGTATAACCTTCTTCCCTTTTCTCTGCGCATTGGCTATCAGTTTTTTTCCTTCTACCTTTATCTCGTTCAACGCCGTCGAAATGTAGCAGAGTGTTTCATCGTATCTTTCGTTGGCAGTATTTATCTCGGATGGAATCCCGATTCTTTCCAACGCTCTTCGAAGTGCCTTCGCTATCTTGAAGGAAGTGGATTTGACGCTTTTATTTTCAAAGAATCGATAAGGGAAAACCACACTGTAGGAGATCTCAAGATCGTGCAGAACCGCTCTCCCACCGGTTGGTCTTTTTACGAACGGTATATCCGTGGAACTCACGAATTCGAAGTTCACCCTTTGAAGATGCCTCTTTTTTTGAAACAGTCCGATACTCACAGTTGGCTCAATCCAGGAATATATTCTGAGAATCGGAGAAGGTTCCGATGATCCGTCCATCACATCGAACATAGCCCAGTCTCTCGCCATGTTCAGCTTTCCTTTCATTTTCCCATCCAGTATGAGCGAACAGTTCTCCCCCATGTTCACCTCCAGATAGGTTTTTTCACAGCCATTCCCACCCTTCTCGGATACGTCGATGGGGTCTCATGGGTCTTTCTCAAATGTATTATACATCTCCTTTTGATATCATTCTCCCCAAGTTCGTACCGGTGGACACCTTCTATCCTCAAGCCGAGTTCCTCCACTTTCTCCTTCCCTTTTTCCAGACTGAGATGATTCTTCACACCACCGTATATGAAAGCTTCTCCTCCTATTTCTAACAGTGGAGCACAGTATTCAATCATGGCTGGTGTTGAAGCCACCGCTCTCTCAAAAACGAGATCGAACTTTCCTCTGTTCTCGAGGGCGAATTCCTCAACTCTCGCACGATGTATCACCACATTTGAAAGATTCAACCTCTTCACCACAAACGAAAGAAACTCCACCTTCTTTTTCACACTCTCGATGAGATGAAATTTCCAACCATCTTTCACCACAGCTATTGGAATACCTGGAATGCCCGCACCGGTTCCAACGTCCACAACCTCCAAGTTGTCCAGTTGAAATATACTGAAACCCATGAAATATGGAACCAGGGAATCGAGGATGACCTCATCCCACAGCTCCTTTTCTTCAAAGGAAATGAGATTTGTCCTCTTGGTCCAGCATCTCAAAAGATCGACGTAAACTTCGAATTTTCCAATCTTAGAATTATCCAGAGAATTCAGAATAATCCTTTTCATTCTCATTTTACATCATACCCTGATGAGTTAATTCGGTATTCATAACTTCGCAATTTTACCTTCCATTCCTAATTCCCCCATTTCCTTTCTCTCACTCCGCTTGAGAACTTTTATTAACCAAGGTTATATCCTTTATCGGTGAAACTCTCCTCATCCATTATACCCAATTCCTTACCCAACAACTGGTTAATATCTTCATGTCCATCTGCGGAACACACTTCATTCAACTTGACAGAGATGAATATAGGGAATATTATATATTTTGATGATGGGATTGTTCCCTGGTATACCGTCAAGCATTGGTGATGGAAAAAGGACTTTAACATGGGGTCATTGAAATTACCTTATCTTGTGGAGAGGGGAAAAGGGATGAGAGTGGGTGTTTCTTCCATTCGTATAACACCACCCGCTGGTGTGGTTCTGGAAGGTTACGCTTGTAGAAAGGGAGTTGCAATAGGTATCCATGATGATCTTTTTGTGTCCTGTGTAACTTTTGAAGCAAAAAATGATGTTTTCTCATTTCTTTCCTTCGATTTGATAGGCATTCCCAATTGTATCGTTCCTTCACTTCAAAAAATCGTGTCTGATGCTTTGGGTATAACAGAAGATCATATCCTTCTTGCAGCTACGCACACACATTCCGGTCCAGCAGTGTTGGGATTACAAGAGGGAAATGAATTGAACAAATTGTGGCTCGAGATTCTTCCAAAATACGTTGAAACATCGGCAAAGCAGTCCACATACAATATGAGGAAGTGTCATCTAAAAGTTGGTAGTACAGAAGAAAAGTTCGTTGGAAAAAACCGTAGAAAACCCGGTGGAATAACCGATCCAACCTTAACAATCCTATCATTTATCGATGATGAAACCGATGAACTGAAAGCCATGATGGTCAACTATGCTTGCCATGCCACCATCTTGGATAACACCAACCTTTTAATAACTTCCGACTATATACACTGGGTAAGAGAAACCATTAAAAAATATCACCCTGGGGTAACTGTTTTATTCTTCAACGGAGCTGAAGGTGATGTGAACATAGGGTACTCAGCTGAAAGGAGTTTGATGGGGGAACCAGTTCAAATAGAGAGAAACTTTAAGATGGCTGAAAAGATGGGAAAGATTGTAGGCTTTGATGCCCTGTCCGTATTTGAAAAAGCTGGAAAAGTTGAAGATCATGGGAAATCATCTTCGAAGATGGTGAAGATCGAAGTTCCCGTGAGAAAAGGAAGATCCGTTGATGAACTGAAAAGATTGATCAATTCATGCGACGACGATTTGGAGAAGTTCTTCTTGGAGCAGGAACTTGAAGTGGTACGAAACTTTCCAGACCGAGTGGTGTTACCACTCCAACTGATACGATTACCAAGTTTAACAATGTTCTGCCTCCCAGTTGAACCTTTCACCAAAATAGGACTTGAGCTGAGAAAAATGTCCCAAACCCCAGAGAACATGGTGGTGGGATTGGCCAATGGCTGGTATGGATATCTTCCAACTCCAGATGAATTTGATTTAGGAGGATATGAAACAAAGTTGGGTCCATGGTCATACCTCGATGAAAACACATCCGAATTAATCCTCAAGACATTTAAAGAGATGATCGAGGAAATTGAAACATGAACACGCGATTAATATGTGAGGTGAGAGAATGTCCAATAAGCTTAAGTGGGGAATAGCTGGATGCGGTAACGTGGCTCATGTTCATGCGCTGGCAATTCAAGAGATAGGGGATGTTGAACTCATAGCATGTTATGACGTGAAAGAAGACAAAGCAAAGGAATTCGGGGAAAAATACGGAATAAACTGGTTCAAAGAACTGAGTGAATTTTTGGAACAGCCACTCGATATAATCTCGATTTGCACCCCGAGCGGATCGAGAAAGCAGATAGCGATAGAAGCTATGGAAAAGGGAATAAACGTTATAACGGAGAAACCCATGGAAGTAACTCTGGAAGCCATAGACGAGATGATAGAAACCTCCAAGAAGTATGGGGTAACCTTAGGTTGCATTTTGCAAACACGATTTGCACCTTCAGAACAAAAGATGAGGGAACTCGTGGATAAAGGAGAGCTCGGAAAGATAATATTACTCGAAGCCGATGTGAGGTGGTTCAGATCCAAGGAATATTACAAATCTGGTGGATGGCGTGGAACTTGGAAATACGACGGTGGTGGTGCCCTGATGAATCAAGCCATACATACCATTGATCTCATGATGTGGTACGGTGGTTCTGTGAAGAGAATATACGGATTCACGCGTACATTATTCCATGAAATAGAGGTGGAAGACTCGGCTGTAGCGACACTCGAATTTGAAAATGGTGCCCTTGGAGTGGTAAAGGCAACGACTTCTATAACTCCTGGTTTTCCGAGAAAACTCGGTATATATGGAACGAAGATGAGCGTTGAACTCATTGGAGAGGATCTTTACATGTATGACTTTGAAAATCGAGAGGGCAAACTCCTCGTAACCGGTGAAACGGTGGCAACATCGTCCAATCCTGCTGGTTTCTCCCATGAGAATCACAAAAAACAGTTCATGGATTTTGTGGATGCAGTGAAACACAAAAGAAAACCCATGGTGGATGGTGAAGAAGCGAGAAAAGTTGTGAAGTTGATACTATCCATCTACGAATCCTCAAAGACTGGAAAACCAGTTGAGTTGAAAGGTGTGTGAGAATATGAAAGTTCCCCCAGATTATCCTGGAGCCGTCATGATTGATGAAGAGGAAATCCAAAGTGTGGTTGAGGTTTTAAAAGCCAAGTCACCCTTCAGATTCTATGGGCCTTCTCTGCTTGGAAAAACGAAAAGTTTTGAAGAAAAGTTCGCCGAATTTGTTGGTGTGAAACATGCACTCGCCGTTTCATCTGGAACCGCCGCACTTGTGGTCAGTCTCCGTGCCCTCGGGATAGGCGAGGGGGATGAGGTTATAGTGCCTGCAAATACATTCATAGCTTCCGCTGGTGCGGTTCTGGAAAGTGGTGCAACACCTGTCTATGCTGAGGTCGATGAATCTCTGACGATAGATGTCAACAAAATCGAAGAGAGGATAACACCGAAAACCAAGGCACTGATGGTTGTTCACTTCGCTGGGGTGCCCTGCAAGATGAATGATGTACTCGAAATAGTGAAAGAACACGGTTTGATACTCATAGAAGACTGTGCGCAAGCTTGTGGTGCATCATTCAACGGAAAGAAGGTTGGAAGTTTCGGTGATATAGGTGCCTTCAGCTTTCAGATAAACAAGATCATAACGACGGGAGATGGTGGTGCCATAACCACGAACGATGAGAAGATATATCTGAGAGCCGTGAGAGCGCACGATCAGGGATGTTTAAGAGATGAGAACGGCCATCTCCACATAGAAATTTCTAATGAGGCGTTCTACAGCTCAAATTACAGGATGACCGAACTCGCAGCGGCAGTTGGTATCGTTCAACTTGCGAAGATAGACAGAATAATATCAGCCATGAGAGAAAACAAAAAGAAGATAGTTGAAAGGTTGGGATCTCTTAAAAATTACAGTTTTGCCAAAATTTGGGATGAAGATGGAGATACGGGTAGAAACTTAATATTGATTGCTCAGAATGTATCACAAGCAAAATGTCTCACAGATAATCTATCCAAACTTGGATTCGCTGCTGCCGTACCTTACGAAGGATTACCGGTTTACGCGAACAAGCAGATAAGAGATATGAAAGATTGGAAGGGAAGAACGAAAGACATCGATAAATTCAAACCATGTCCTTACACTGAAAACCTGCTTCCCAGAACCGTTATTATAGGTATAAATCCATTATTTGAAGAAGATCATATAGATACACTTGTCAAGATCATTAGGGAGTGTGATGAATCCTGATGGTTCATCCTCAATTCTCGAAGGGAGGTAAAATTATGTTCAGAAAGTCTCTCGTTCTGTTGTCTATCCTGTTGTTCCTGTTGACCATTGGGTTTGGAAAAACTCTCCAGTTCTGGGCGACACCCTTTGTTAGTCAACCTGAAAAATTCTTCGAACCACTTGTGAAGCAGTTCAAAGCTGAAACCGGGATAGATGTGGAAATATCTGTCGTTTCCTATGCAGATGCTGTAACGAAGATACAGGCTGCTATAGCAGCTGGAGAGGCACCAGACTTGGTTGCACTCTCTGAGGGAAGATTCATGCCACTCGTCAGATTCGGAAATGCACTGTACGAACTCGATGAATTCGTAACAGATGATCTTCTGAAGAGAGTTGTGAGACCGCAACTTCTGGATCAATATAGACAGATCGCAGGAGGGAAGCTCTACGTTTTCCCCATATGTTTCTGGACGTATCTTGGAGCAATCAACCTTGATATATTCAAGAAAGCAGGTGTTCCAGAAGAATTCATAGAGAAGATGACGGATCCGAATAAATATTACACCTGGGATGATCTACTCCAGCTTGGTGCAATGGTTACAAAAGACTACAATGGAGATGGAAAGGTGGATCATTGGCTCTACGCATATCCCGGAGGGGAAAATTGGGTTCATCCATTCCTGCTCTGGTACTGGAATGCTGGCGGAAGTCCAACGCTTCTGGATGAAAATGGTAAACCCGCGTTCAACACGGAAGCAACTATCAGAGCGTTGAAATTTCTCCTGACACTGAAAGAGAAGGGATACATGCCCCCAGGAGTTGAATCCCTCAGCGCCGGTGATGCCATAGACATGTTCACATCTGGAAAGACAGCATTCATAAACAACGTTTGGCCCTCGAATGCATTCGTCGTTTGGCCCAAGCAATTCAAGAACTTGAACTTCAGGTTGGTTTACCCACCCGTTGGACCAACCGGTTTGAGAACAACATACTTTGGTTCATACTTACTTGCCATTCCAAGACAGTCCAAGATGAAGAGGGAAGCATGGAAGTTCATAGAGTTTCTTCTGAGACCGGAATCTCAAAAGTACATATCTGCCAACACATATTATTCTTCCATAACTGGAGATGTGCCAGATGAATTCAAGGGGGATCCAAGGGTGAAGATGTACATGGAGGTTGTCAAATACGCTATTCCAGAGCCGATGCATCCAGCGATGGCAAGATGGAAGATGATATACAACTCCGAAACGCAGGCTGTCCTGAGTGGTCAAAAGACACCTGAAGAAGCTGCGAAGACCATGCAGAAATTGGCTGAACAGGCCCTGGAATTCTACAAATAAGGAGGGAAATGTGATGTGGAAGCCTTCGGGCTTCCACATCCTCAGTGGATATGAAAAGAAGAAAAAATCTGATGTGGTATTTTCGAAAGTATAAATTTGATCTCTTCTTAGCCTTACCTGGAATACTTCTTCTGGTCATTTTCTATGTTGCTCCAGTAATAGCTGTGTTCTTTGTAAGCTTCACAAGATGGCCCATAATTGGAGCACCAAAATGGATTGGATTGAAAAATTATCAGATGTTGATGTCCGACAGAATATTCTTCAAATCCCTTTTGAATACTCTCTATTATGCTGCGTTGATAGTTCCATCCCTCACCATATTTTCCTTCATCCTCGCGTTGATACTGAGGGCAATAACCAAGGGTAGAGAATTCTTCAAGGCTGTTTTCGTTTTTCCGATGGTAGTTACGTTGGTGAGCACCGCGACGATTTGGAAGGGGTTGTTCTTACCGTTTGGTCCGATAAACGCCGTTCTGGAATTCCTCGGTCTTCCAACGGTGCAATTTCTATCCGCTGAGCATGTGAAGAATTCCCTCAGTTTTATATTGATCTGGCGTGATGTTGGATATTTTTCCATATTTTACCTTGCAGGTTTTGAACAAATACCGACTGAAATAATTGATGCAGCCAAAGTCGATGGTGCCAATGCACTTCAAAGGTTCACGTACATAATTTGGCCCATGATGAGGCCCATAGTTGTTCTCGTTTCCATACTGTCCACGATAGGTTCATTCATGATTTTCACCCTCGTGTACGTTACAACGCGTGGTGGGCCTGCTTATTCATCCGAGGCATTGCTGAATTACATATACGACGTTGGATGGAAAGAATTCAGAATGGGTTATGCAGCAGCAGCTGCTGTTGTGTACTTCGTGATCTTGTTCCTTTTGAATTCATTCCAAAGGTTGGTGTTTAGCCGTGAGTAGAAAAAGTAGATGGGTGGTTTACAGTTTCGCCATATTTTGGTTGATAATGGTGTTCTTCCCGTTCGTATGGGCTTTCAGAATATCACTCATACCGACGTACACAACCTACGTTTCTTTCTTCCCAAGAAGCTTATCCGAATTGAGCTTGGTGAATTACAAGTATCTTCTGTATCAGACGAAATTTCCAAGGTGGTTGTTGAACAGCTTGATAGTTTCTGGAACCGCAACTTTTTTAAACACTATAGCGTGTTTTATGCTTGGGTACGTTTTGGCGAGGAAGAGATTACCGGGTAGTGATTGGATATTCACGATGGTTTTGGCTCTGATGATGGTTCCTTACCAGATCACGATAATCTCACTTTACCTTGGATTGAGCAAAGTCGGTTTGACCAACAATCTGTTAGGTTTAATACTCCCCATGTCCGCGCATCCTTTCGGAGTTTTCTTGATGCGCCAGTACATATTGATGATCCCGAAGGATTACGAAGAAGCAGCATTGATAGATGGTAGCACAAGATTTCAGGCATTGTTCAGGATTGTTCTACCTCAAACATTACCTGCAATAGGCGTTTTACTCGTCTCGATGTTGATAGAAACCTGGAACAACTTTATACTCCCACTCGTCATAATAACCAAAACCTCGTTGAAAACTGTCACAGTCGGTGTTGCAGATCTCGCATTTGAAATACTGAACACGAATTGGGGTGTTCTCATGGCTGGCTCACTTTTGGGAGCTTTGCCAACCATAATAATATTCGTTATATTCAACAAATATTTCCTCAAGGGCTTGACTTTACAGGGAGGTATAAAATGAAGATAGCGGTCATATTGGATGAGGTCAGCACAAATTTCGAGAAGGCTGTCAACGTTGTCAAAGATGTTGGGATGAACTACGTGGAGCTTCGGATTCTAGATGATAAGAATGTGGCTCAGCTACGCTTGAAAGAGGCAAAAGAGTACTCTGATATTCTGAAAAAGCTTGGTTTGAAGGTTTGTTCTATCGCTTCTCCTTTGTTCAAATGTTTTCTTCCTGGGGAAGAAAAGAAAGGTGAAGTTGGAGATCAATTTGGATTCACGATAAATGATTATAATTCCCATCTGAATCTCGTTGATCACCTGTTGGAAATCGCTGAAATATTTGAAACTGACACTATCAGGGCGTTCACATTCTGGAAGGTAGAGGAAACCACCGACGAAAAGTTGATCGAGATAAGTCGGAAAATTGAACCGGTGCTGGATAAGTTTGAAAAGAAAAGCTTTAGAATGGCAATTGAGAATGAACCAAGCTGTTATGTTCAAACTGGCAGACAGCTTGGAAAATTGTTGATGATCCTGGATCATCCAAGTGTCGGTGCGTTGTGGGATCCTGGGAATGCGAAACTCTGTGATGAAAGCGAAAAAGAAGGGTTCGAATCCGTGAAAGATAGGATCTTCCACGTTCATATAAAGGATTTCACACTCGATGAGGGAACCGTGAAGTTCGTTCCTCCTGGGAAAGGGATCGTGAATTTTGAAGATGCAGTGGCTTCATTGTTCAAGATTGGATACGATGGGTTTATATCCTTCGAGTTCATCCTTGGTGGTGTTGAAAGAGAGGAATTGAAGGAATCCTTCAGAAAATTCAAAGCTCTTGTTGAAAAATTTGAAAAGATTCGACGCTATTGAGTATTTGATGATGAAAGAGGAAAGTTTCAACACAAGCTCATTGAAGTCACTTCTGACAACTTTGGGGGTGAAAATGGATGAGGAAAATAAAAGTCGGGTTGGTCGGGTCTGGTTTTGCTGCAAATATACATATGACAGCCTACAACGAGAATAGGGAGTTCTTTGAGATTGTGGCTGTAACAGCCAAGCACGTTGAAAATGCCAAAAAATTTGCGGAAAGATATGGTATTCCAGTAGTTTGTGAAAGCATGGATGAATTGATCTCACATCCGGAAGTTGATGTTGTCGACGTATGTGTCCCAACGAATGTTCATGATGAAGTTATACTGAAAGCAGCCGAGAATGGTAAGGACATAATTTGTGAAAAACCGTTGACAGGATACTTCGGTGAAGATCTGGTGGATGTGGATGAGATTGGGAAAATCGAGAAGAAGCTGATGTTTGAGAAGTTGAAATCGAAGGTGGAAAAAATAGAGACTGCGTTGGAAAATGGGGGAGTTAAATTCATGTACGCCGAGAATCTCGTCTATTCTCCGGCCGTCACGAAAGCGAAGAAGCTATTGAAAGCCTCCGGTGCTTTCATAATGGAGCTTCGAGCTGAGGAAAGTCATTCCGGATCCCATGCTTCATATTCAAGAAGATGGAGAACATCCGGTGGAGGGAGTTTGCTGAGAATGGGTTCACATCCGATAGGTGTAGTACTCCATATGAAGCACTACGAAGGAAGGATATTCCATGGTAAACCTATACGTGCTAAATCCGTCCTCGCTGAAATAGGATACCTGACAAGGACGGATAAGTTCAAGAAAGAGAAGAAACATTACATGGTGGACACTTGGAAGGATGTTGAAGATTGGTCATGCGTCTTGATAACCTTCGAAGATGATACCAAGGCAGTTGTCTTTTCGAACGATATAAGCCTTGGAGGAGTCAAGAACCTCGTGCAGATGAACACATCGAAGGGTATGATATACTGTAACATAACTCCCAACAATACGGTCTTGGCTTATGCTCCAGAAAGTAGTGTGTGGGGAGAAGAATACATAGCGGAGAAAATAGAAACAAAATCCGGTTGGACTTTCCCGTTCCCGGATGAAGAATGGTTGAGAGGTTATCACCAGGAAATGAGAGACTTTGCCTTGGCATTGTTGGAAGAGAAACCTCCAGAATCTGGTTTTCAGCTCGCAAAGGAAACTGTGCTTGTAATATACGCCGCCTATTACTCTTCTGAAAGTGGTAAGAGAATAAATTTGAATTTTTAGATGTGGACTTTTTTAAAAATAGAATATAAAATATAACAAAACATACGGATGGGGTGGTGTTGATATGCTCGACAAAAAGAGATTGACAGATCAGGTTTATGATTATCTAAAAAAAATGATAATTGAATTCTCACTAAAACCTGGTGAGAAGATCGAGATTAAAAAACTATCTCAGGATCTCTCGATAAGTCCAACCCCGATTCGCGAAGCCATACACAAACTCATTGAACAAGGACTCGTGGTTTCGAAACCATACACTGGATATTTCGTCGTCCGTCTTACACCAAGAGATGTCGAAGAACTCTTCGATTTGAGGAAAGCCTTCGAATTTCTCGGTCTCGAATATGTATTTCAGAACTTCGATTCTGAAAAGATTGAAGAACTTTCAGATAGGTTGAAGAATTTGATGAAAGAAAATGATGAGCAAAAATTGATAGATGGTGTTCGGGAGTTCGATGAGAAGTTTCACATAGATTTTCTCATCGAAAGTTCCAAGAACAAGTGGTTGATGAAACTTGCAAATGGTGTGATCGATTTGATAAGGATGACGATGCATCTGACGATAAACCCACGTACAGCTTGCAAAGAGCACGAAGAAATCATAGAAGCCATCAAGAATATGGATAGAAAGAAGGCGAAGAAATTGCTCGATCTTCATCTTGAAAGAGCCAAAGAAGATGCCATTGAATACGTTAAAACCCAACTTGGCTGAGGAGGTGGGTAGAATTTGGTGTTGAATGTCTGTTGGCTCTATGCGATAAGCAAATATGGATATCCACCGAGTATAGAAAGCACCCTCAAAGTGATCGATGAGATCGCGAATCTTGGGTTCTCCCATATGGAACTTGAAGGTGTTGGAGAGGAAAACATGAGGGAGGTTTACAAACATCGTCATGATATAAAGAGGAAGCTCGAGGAACGGGGGATCAAAATAATGAACTTTTGTCCGATACTTCCAGAACTCGTGAGTATGGATGAAGATAAAAGGAGGAAGGGATTCGAACTTTACAAACTCGGGTTGGAACTTGCAAATTATTTTGGAGCGGAATTGGTTCAGATAGACAGTTTTACCCCTCCTCTGAGGTTCAAGGGTAAAAATCCGTACAGGGAGTCCATAGATTATGGCTTGGAATTGAAGGTCGAGATAGATCCAAATTTTAAATGGGTAGAGCAATGGAAAGTTCTGGTTGATACGTTCTATAACACGGCAGAGATGGCAAAAGAAGCTGGATTGAAGCTGTGCGTTGAACCACGTGTTGGGGAAATGATAAGTAACACGGATTCCGCTCTCAGACTTCTCGATCATGTCAAGAGTGATAATCTTGGTGTTGTGCTGGATACAGGCCATCTCAATGCTCAAAAGGAGATACTACCTTTGAGTGTGGAGAAACTCGGTGATAGAATATTTTATCTTCACGTCTCCGACAACGATGGAAAGACGAACGAACACCTTGGACTTGGAAGAGGAAATATAGATTGGGAAGGGGTATTCTCCGCTTTGAAGAAACATGGATTCGATGGATACGTTGGACTCGACATAGGGAAGATACCGAACCTCGATGAAGAAATAATCAGATCCAAGGAATTTCTCATCGATTTGACGAAAAGGCTGAAGATGGATCTGAGGATATGAGATCTATCCACAAAAGATACAGGGGGAGAAGATGGATGAAGAAACTTCTGATCGGAACGGTGGTGACACCTTTCAGAATCATAAAAGATGGTGGGATTCTGATCGAAGGAAATAGAATCCTTTCAGTTGGTTCCGCAGGGGATTTTAAAGATGAACAGGCTGAGAGGATGAATTTCGACGAAAATTTTTTATTGCCTGGGTTCGTGGATATACATGTTCACGGTGGTGGTGGGAAGGACACCATGGATGGTTCGACAGAATCTCTGAGAACGATAGTCGAAACCCACGCCAAGGGAGGAACAACTTCACTTCTTCCAACCACGCTGACTGCCCCGATGGAAGACATAAAAAAGGTGATAAAGGTTGTATCGGAGATGATGAAAGAATCTGAACCGATCGGCTCAAGAATACTCGGTGTACATCTCGAAGGACCATATTTCAGCCCAGAACAGGCTGGTGCTCAGAATCCTGAGTATCTGAAGAATCCAAGTATAAACGAGATAAAGGAACTTGTGGAAATTGAAAATGGGATTGTGAAGAGAGTATCGCTTGCCCCGGAACTTCCCGGTGCACTTGAGGTGATGAGATACTTGAGAAAAGAAGGTATCCTTGTTTCCATAGCCCACTCCAACGCTTCATACAGTGATGTTGTGAAAGCCGTTGAAGCTGGTGCAAGCCATGTCACCCACATCTATTCCGGTATGTCAACGGTGCGTAGAATAAGATCTTACAGGATATCCGGTGTGATCGAATCCGCCCTCCTCATGGATGAACTGACCGTTGAGATGATAGCCGATGGCCATCATCTACCCCCATCGTTGATGAAACTGATACTGAAATGCAAAGGACTGGGAAATGTATGTGCGATAACCGACGCCATGCCCGCCGCGGGATTGGGACCCGGGAGGTATTCTTTGGGTGGGCTTGATGTGATAGTTGAGAACGATGTTCCAGATGAATATGAAATAAAACCCCCTGGATTCGTCGCGAAGTTGTCCAATGGACAGGCTTTCGCTGGGAGTTCTGCTTTGATGATAGATGTTTTCAAAGTTCTGGTTAAGATAACGGGGCTTCAAATACAGGATGCCTCCAAGTTGATGTCCTACAATCCAGCAAGATTCGTAGGTGTTGATCATGAGAGAGGATCCATCTCCGCTGGAAAATACGCAGATATAGTCGTGGTGGATGAAGATTTGAATCTTCTGATGACTATGGTTGAAGGAAAGATCGTGTTTGAAAAATGAGGGAGCGAACACACTC
>QNAU01000003.1 GCA_003641545.1 Thermotoga sp. | reverse complement strand
GTGCTGAATCTTACTAAACACAATTTACTTGATACAACCACTTAACTTGATAGATCCTTAAGTAATTCCTTAAATCCTGCTGTATTAACGAAGAAATTGTTTGGATTCTCCTTCAAGTATTTTTCTATATCCCTTTTTTGCCTGTTTACTTTCGTATTATTTTCAGGTGGTGTCCAAATGAAGTTATTAAAATAGACCCCATCCATGAATGAAACATAATATATGAAATTTAGATCCTCTGAATATCTTATAAATTCTATTATCTCAACAATTTGTTTATCTTGAGCTCCACCTGATTCTTTAATATGTTTTGCTTCTATTATAAAGAAATGATCGTTTATTTTTAGAACAATGTCTGGTTCCTTACCTTGATGTTCCTTTCCAAATTGATAATCAATGCCAAATCTTTCGCAAAATGACTTGAAAAGAGCTTCATCCCCTCTATCTGGGAGGAAGTAACCGCGATCCTGAATCTCGATTTCTTCGATCTTTCTCAAGTGTTCCTTCTCTTTCAGATTGAGTATTCTACCTGCTAAATCAAGTAATTTTATTATTCCAGCTGACCCCTTTTTTCTGGATGCACTGCTATCATATAGAGCTTGAACAGTAATGTTTGAGTAACCTAACTCATCATACAACTTTCGCCTTCGTGAGCAATACATTTTCAGCAATTCAGCTAAAATAAACTCCTGATTTGGCAACTTCTTGAAGACCGAGAGAGACATATCCAAAGCTTTCCAAAACGCTATGAACTCTGTATATTGTATTTTATCAATGGATACTATTATCTTGTAAATTTCATTTAGGATATCAATGGATGCCTTTTCATTCCTTTCGTATATCACACAATAAGCGATTATCAATTCTCTTAATCTTTCCACTTTCCGAATCAAATTCTTATCATTAACTATTATTTTATCAAATATGTAATAATCATCCGCCACGGGTTCTGGATTCTCAAGAGATATTCTCCAATATTCCATGTTTTTCCTTATTACCATAATGACAACTCCTTTGATCGATTGAACGATTTGATAAAATCGATGACTTCTTCGATACCTCCTTCGTAGATTAGGCGTTCAAATTCATCACGTTCATTTTTTTCCAAACTCAGGATAGGGAAGGTTTCTATTAACTCCTTTACCTGGGAGAGTCCAAGATACTTCCTGGTGTATTCACTATTTGAATATTTGTAGGTTGTCATGAACTCACTATCGGTTTTTTCCCTGAAATACTCCAAAACTAAATTGAAATAATTTTTCAACAATATTTGATCATCTTCGCTCAAGAGAGGTGTTAAAAATACGTGTATTGGATGTGTTCTATATTTTGACTTTGAAACTAAGATGCCATCCACTCCAAAAACTTCCTTGATTAGATACAACCCTGCCCTTCCACTCAAACTACCTGTATCAACTGTCCTAACGAAAAGAATATTCGATTTGATTTTCCTATAAAGCTCATCATTCACCTTAAAAATTCTTCTCTCATATTCTTTTCCATTGAAAGCGTTGGCGTCTATAACTGTGATTTCATTATCTCCTTTATTTTTCTCAATTTCTTCCATCGTTAAATAATAGGAAACTTTTAATGGTTTAGAAGCTTTGAACTGCTTGACAAACTCCTCAAATTCACTTCCTGCTCTAAAATGATTCTTGGGGTCAAGAACATAAATTCTCTTTTGAATCCCCTTGTTTATTTTCTCACCTTCAAAAATCATCTTCTCTTTCTTAGGATTTTTCTTTCTTTCAAAGAAACAGATGATAACGTTGGTTCCCGTGAATTCGAATATCTTTTTTTCGAAAATGAATGCCTTCCTGATACTGTAATATTGGAGAAAATCATCCCTAATCTTATTTGATACCGAAAATCCAAATAGAAAATTGGATGGTATGATGTATATCATCTTTTTTACATTGTGTCGGAGATCATTCATCAGAGCCAATTGATACAGGTCCTGATATCCTTCGTTCGGACCACGAAAATACTCTAAATGTTTTCGTGTTTCATCGTGTTTTACAATGTAGCCTATATAAAGATAAGGAGGGTTTGTGATGTGATAGACGGGTAGATCATCATCGAAAATAAAGGTTGGGTAATTCTTGAGCGTATCCCTTTGAACGATATTTTTTTCAGCTATTTCTCTGGGGATTCCGTATTTGATGGCGTTCAGGATGGATTTTTCCACGAGTTCTTTTTGAATGTCAAAAAGGAATATGTGTTTTTTGAAAAAATCAACTCTCTGTTTTTCGGGCACCAGTTCCAAGATGGGCAGAATGAGGTTGCCTTCACCACAGAATAGATCTACCCACCTGTATTTATAAATCTCCTCTTTTATTTCGGGTAGGATGAATTTTTTAAATATATTGATAGAAGTCAAATGTTCACCGTATGTTCTTCGCCTATCCTTTAAAATTTCCATGATGCTTCCTCTCCTATAGCAATTTTCTCATTAAAATTTTACACCTGTTATTTTACACCCTGCGAGAGGATAAGACTGTGTCAAGAATTTGTTGTAAAAAGGACCCATATCCCAATCATAAGCGACTTTCTTCGTTTATGTCCATAACGGTGGTCTCTGGAAACTCGAAGGTAGGAAAAAACAATCCGCACGATCTTCGAGGAGGAGAAGGTATTTCGTATCCGCCTTGAAGAACGATTATTCAGGTCACGTGTATGCTATGATAACCATAGGGGTGGACGAAATGGCAAGATTGATCGAAAGAATGGACAACCTTAGAATTATGAGGAGAACAATCCATGAGGTGGTGGTTATCCTTGTATAAATTGAGGTGTATAAGTTGCAAAAGCATCTACGATGCAGATGAAGTTGAATACACCTGTCCAAAATGTGGGCCAAGGTTTGGCACTCTGGAAGTCATATACGACTACGATGAAATAAAGGTGAACAAAGAGGAATTCGACAAGAACTCGGATATATGGCAGTTCGAGGGAATCCTTCCCATCGAGAGAGGTTCTTACAGAACGAAGTTGAAAGTCGGTGGAACACCACTGTATGAATTTCCAGACATCGCGGAAAAATTCAAGGTCGGAAGATTGTTCGTGAAATACGACGGTGGAAATCCCACTGCATCCTACAAAGATAGGGCATCTGCTCTCGCGATAACGAAGGCATACGAGAAGGGATACGACACGATATACTGTGCATCCACGGGAAATGCTGCGAGTTCTCTCGCAGGTCTTGCCGCACCGACTGACTTGAATGTGTACATATTCCTACCAGCCTCTGCGCCAATAGCGAAGATATCCCAGCTCTTCATATACGGTGCCAACGTTATACCGATAGATGGCAGTTATGATCAGGCGTTTGACGTATCCATGAAAATCGGTGAGATGAAGGGATGGTATTCGAGGAACTCCGCCATAAATCCGTATCTTCTCGAGGGAAAGAAGACCGGGGCGATGGAGATAGCAGTTCAGCTTGACTGGAATGTTCCGGATTACGTGATAGTCGGTGTGGGAGATGGAACGGTTGTAAGTTCCATATACAAGGGTTTCTACGACTTCTACAAGCTCAACCTCATAGGTGGAATACCGAAGATAATAGGAATCCAGGCAGAAGGTGCCGATGCGGTCAAAAGGGCATTTGACAGAGGTGAACCGTTCGAACCAGTTGACATGCCCGCGAGGACGATCGCTGACAGCATATCCGTTGGAAAACCGAGGGATGTAATAAAGGCGTGCAAATACGTCAAGAAAAGTGGTGGTTTTTTCGTGAGTGTGAGTGATGAAGAGATAATACGATCGGTCAAGGAACTCTCAGAATCGACGGGCATTTTCGCAGAACCAGCTGGTGCCGTTTCATACGCCGGTTTTAAGAAATTGAACGAGGAAGGGTTCTTCACGAAGAATGACACGATCGTCCTGGTGGTTACGGGGAACGGTTTGAAAGATGTAAAAGCGATCGAGAGGTTCGTCGAAATAAATCCCGTGAAACCAAAGCTCGATCTGGTCATGGACTACATCGATGGGATGGAGAAGAAAAAATGATGAAGGTAATGATGATCGTATTCTTCACCATGTTTTTTATCTCATCCATAATACTTGGTTCAAACCTTCCGCAGGAAAAGAATGGAAGGTATTTCTTCCCCATAGGTATAAACAGGTTTTTCATATACGTCGATGAGAACAACAGGGACAATCTATCCCCGTGTGAATACATGAAGTTGTTGAAAGATCACGGAATAGATTATGTCCGGGTTTTCGTTGCAGAACCTGCTTTTGAACCGAAACTTGGAGAGTACGATGAGGGATATTTGAAGAGAATGGATGAGATGTTCGAATGTGCGGAAAAATTGAAGATCAAGATAATGTTGGCGCTATTCGATCATTATGCCTTCAGATTCAAGTGGAACGAGAGTGCGTACAATCTGAAGAATGGAGGGATTGTAAAGCATCCTATCGAACTTTACACGAACGATGCCTCGATAGAATATGAGAAAAGGAGAATTAAATTCATCGTTGAGAGGTATAAGAACTCATCGGCACTCTTTGCGTGGGAACCCATCAACGAGTTGGATGGTATCGCGAGATTCTTCTTCATCTGGAAAGATAAGGCTTTGAACTGGTTCAAGATGATGAGAGATTACATAAGATCGCTCGATGAAAAGCATCTCATAACCGAGTCACTCACGGGTGACAACTTCTGGGATGATTTGAACAGAGAAGTCGATCTGATACAGATACACACTTATTCTGTCATGGAATGGAGACAAATTCCGAAGGTAGCCAGAAAATACATAGATTTGACGGAGAGATACGATAAACCGGTGGTGATCGGTGAATTCGCCCCGAAGAAGGATTACAAGGAGAGGGGGAGGTTCATCAGAACATTTCTGTGGACTTTTTTGACCGCCAAGATACCCGCTTGGCTCTGGACGCACAAATACGATCCTTACGGTGATGCGACGGATGAAGACTTGAAAACCTACAAAGCTTATTCCGATTTTGCGAAATTCGTCGGAATGGATAAACTGGCTTATCTCGGAAAGGCTGAAAAATTCTTCGAGTACGATTCTGAAATCTTCGTCGGCATGTTCGACAGATGCATGATAGGATACATACCCGACGTGAAAGGAAGAAAGATCAGGATAAAAAATCTACCTGATCGGTTCAAGGAAATTCTGTGGATCGATACAGAAGATTTCAAAGTTCTATACACGGAACAGTTAGAGTGTGAGAATCACTGCACCGTGAAAGTCCCAGAATTACCGGATCTTGCCTTCGTTGTGAGATGATCAGAGATCGTCGATCTTCACCTCCAGACCTATGACCTTCAATCTCTCAACGTCCGATGGGAGGATCAAAAGATATGGTCCGAGGTTCAGATACATCCCCTTTCTTTTCAAATGAACTTTCATCATCGTTGAAATCTTCCGACCGATCACATTCAGTTCATCCACAACCTCTTCACCAACTCCGGTCCCGCTCCCCCCGAAGATCCATCCCTTCACGATCAGAACCATTTCTTCCCGATCTTCACAATCGCGCGATGTGAGCCTCAGAATTTGAATGTTCTTCGATCTCGTCCCGAAATGTTTGAACAGATTGTCTGGTATTCTATCTTCGATCTCGATGATCACGATTCCCCTCGATAGAATCGCACTCACCATGATGATAGAGAGAATCGAGAAGATGACGAATCTCAATTTCACATGGATCACCCCTTCATATTTTTTCAAAGTGTATCAAATTGGGGTGAGTTCGACTACGTGTGCTATGATTCCAACGGGAGGTGAAAGGATGGATCTGAATCTACGAAATGATAAACTTTTAGCCCTCGTTGGGATCGATGAGATAGTGCCCCTGAAGGATGTCAACATATCCGTTGCGAGTTATTCTGTGCAATATGGATTGTCCGGATTCGAGGGAACCCACGCGAGACCGATCTTCAGGGAAGGTAAGTGGACCATAGGAATGATGCATCCAGATTTGAACCTTAAAAGACTCTTCTGGACGGCTGAGGGTCTTGGATTCGAACTTCCGAAATACGATATCGAGGAACTCGTGGGTGGCATCATGGCACTCATGGTGGCATCCGGTTATGACACAACGGAGGATGGGAAGATACTCCACAACGGGAAGGAATACAACATGGTCTACGTCAGACCCTTCTTCGTTGCCAAACCGGTAGAGAACATAGGACTTGGGGTCGAGTTGGAATTCGAAATAATAACCTACCTTATACCGATGAACCTCTATCTCGGGGAAAGGGCGGAGAAGGAGGGCATAAGGGTGTGGATACCGAAGATAAAAAGATACCTTCCATTCGCCAACTTGAAGGCATCCTCGAATTATCCTCTCTCGATAAAGATGAAGTTGAAAGCCAAAGAGTTGGGATACGATGAGGCGTTGTTCCTCGATGATGAGGATACGATAGTCGAGGGAAGTGGCGAGAATGTTGGAATAATAAAGGGAGACATCTTGAAAACCCCTCCCATGGTGGATGAGAAAGGAAAACCTCTGGCACTCCCTGGTTTCACCATGCAGAAGATAGAGATCATAGCGGAGAGGATGGGAATGAAGGTGAAGAGGGAGAAGATAACGAGGGAGGAATTCCTGGAGGCGGATGCCGCGTTCTTAACTGGGAATGCTGCAGGATTGGTGGCGATAAACACTGCATATTTTGAAGATGAGGAAAGAGAATACAAGATAGGTGATGGAGTGAAGAATGAAAAATTCAGAATGCTTGAAGAGATTTACAAGGGAAAGATCTTCAAGGGTGATGAAAGCTTTGGAAAGTGGTTCGAATATCCTGAAGAATGGTTCAACGAAGAAGAGATGGAAATGCTCAGAAGAGTGATCGAGAGGGATGGAAAGCTGAACCTTTCAAATGTGGGATTGAGAAAGAAAAGAAAGATGGTGAGAGAAAAATTGAGATATTTCTGATGATCTTCACCATCGGTGAGGAATTCCTCGGGTTTGAAAAATTCCACAGCAGTGAGTATAATCTTCCTCAGCCTGAGTATCGATCAGAATCCTGGAAAATCCGTGAAAAAACAACTGTAAGTGGGAAAGGAGAGTGTTGAAAAGGATGAGGAAATTCGTGAAAAAATGGAAAGGACTCATAGTCTGGGGTATAGCCATATTTTTCACCTTTGGAATAGTCTGGTGGTCCATAGCCATGTACATGAGCTATAGAAGACCTTCGGTGAAACCGAACGAATACAAACCGAACCCGGAGGATGCTGTCGCGATCCTCACCAAGGAAGGAACACCACTGAATTGGCAATACTGGGTTATGCCATACGAATTGGAGGATAGGGTCAGAGCGATGACACAGATATACTATCAATATGGTTTGTCCTACGATGATCTTTTCACAGGTCCAATAATGAGGCTGACGGCTGCCAGGGATCTTCTGGATGACAAGGTCACCCTATATTACGCGGATACACACGGTTTGAGACCGAAGGAGGAGGAAGTGAATCAACAGATAGACAAGATAGTCGAGAAATACACCAAGGACGAGAAGACGAAGAATTACATAATTCAAAGATACGGAAGTATAGATGCCTTCAAGAAGAAGATAGCCCAAGGTGTCCTCGTGGAACTCGTGAAAAATAAGGTAAAAACCGCAGTTGCGAAAGTCAGTGAGGATGATGTGAAGAGATACTTCGAGGAACACAAGGATGAGATAAAGGAAAACTACGACAAGGTGAAGGTTAAGCACATACTTTTGGATTCGAAGGAGAAAGCTGAGGAGGTCTTGACGAAGATAAAGTCCGGTGAGATCGATTTCACCAAGGCTGCGAGTGAATACTCCTTAGATGAGGACACCAAGAAAGAAGGTGGAGAACTCGGATGGCTCACCAAGATCAGCCTCGATCCAAACTTTGCCGAGGCTGCCTTTTCGGCAACCCTCAACGAACCGGTGGGTCCCGTTGAAAGTGCCTACGGTTGGCACATAATAGATGTTGAAGATAGAAAGATCATAGATACCTTCGACGATTTGAAAGAGGCGACCCAGGCTTACAAGGATGTCGAAAACAAGATCGCACGTGAGAAGTTCAAAGAATGGCTCGATGGGTACAAGAAGAAGGAGGATATATCGTATCTCTTCGAGGATGAATCTCTCAGACTGTACGATGAATACTACACGATTGTGAGTTCCACACCATCGACATACACAGACGAGAAACTTGACGCTTTCTTGAAAAAACTCGAAAGCAGGATAACATCTGAATCGACGACTTCCACCACCGTCATAAACACGGATGTCGATCCAACGATTCTCACCCTGTATGTGAACGTCATGGAGAAGAAACTGAACGAGGTTTCGGAAAAGGCGAGCAAGTACAGAAGATACTACACCCTGTCGAACAGTGTTCCGAAGAACCTGCTCGAGATGGATGATAAGGAGATAGAGGCGAAGATAGAGGAGCTGGATGAAAAGTTGGGAAACGCAACCGGAACTGAGTATCAAAGATTGTTCCAGGAAAAGATGAGCTACAGGGATGCGCAGACTCTTAAGAGGATGAGCGAGGAGATGGAAAAGGAAAATGTGACCCCTGAAGATGCAAAAAAACTGGCGGAGAAGTATGACAAACTTTCTGAAGATTACAAAGAAAAGATAAAGAGAGTTCTTCGTGCGCTCTACGAGATAGCTCCTTACTCGAAAACGGTTGTCTCGAAACTACACAATTACGATCCAACCGATCTTTCCGTGAGTTTGAGGTTCTACCAGATGAAGTATGAGGATATGAAACCCTACATATCCGATCCTGAGATAATGGAAACCTACAAGAATCAGCTACTTCCACAAATCTTCAGTGTGAAACTCGGACTCGAAATGCTGACGTTCGACGAGAAAGCTTCGACCGATCTGAAGGTTCAAGCTCTCGAGACGCTGGTTTCACTTTCAAGGGATATGAGGGATTATCAGGAGGAACTCAGGTATCTGAAGAAACTGAAGGAAATATCCCCGAATTATCCGGATATAGACGAACTGATAAAGGATGCAGAAAGTATGATCGAAACCACAAAAGCCACATCAAGTTCGACCCCAACCACTCTGCAATCCACGGAGACGACATCCACAACGGAATCTGAGAAGTGATGAAATGATTCAAAAAAATGGCTGGGGTGGGAGGATTCGAACCTCCAAATGGTGGATCCAAAGTCCACTGCCTTACCATTTGGCTACACCCCAACCATTTTTAAATTTTACAATCTAAAGCTTTACCTGTCAAATTCGATACGGTGTGGTGAGCAAGTTCAAAAGGGGGAAAGAGAAGATGGAACCTGAAATTGTGGATATACTGAACAACATGGAGAAAGAAAGCGTAAGGATCAAAATCCTCGAGAATGATGAGGTCATGGAAATAGAAAAGGGAACGAGATTCACAGATATATTCGAGAAGTTTCAGGCGTATCACGATGCTCCCATAGTTGCGGTGAGACACAACAACAGCATAAGGGAACTGACATCGGTGGTAGAAGAAGATGGGATCGTCAGGTTCATAGATCTGAAGGAGCTGGATGGGATAAGGATATATCAGAGGAGTCTGATCTTCCTTCTCTATGTCGCGGGACGGAGACTCTTTCCAAAGAGCAGGTTGGTCGTCTTCCACTCCCTTGGAAAGGGACTGTATTGTGAATTCAAAGGTATGGAGATGGACGAGGAAAAGATAAGGAAACTCAAAGAGGAAATGATGAAGTTGGTGAGGGAAGATCATCCCATCGAGAAGAGGGAATTCGATAAGAAAACGGCGAGCAATTATTTCAGAGCACTCGACGAATACGACAAGGTCGAGCTTCTGAAGTTCAGGAAAAAGAGAAGGGTGAAATTGTACAAACTGCTGGGATACTACAATTATTTCTATGGATACATAGTTCATAGGACAGGCATACTTGGAACATTCGATCTGAAGAAGCATCACAACGGTTTCGTGATTCTCCATCCAGATCCAAACGATCCAACGAAACCTGGGGAATACTCGGAGATGCCGATGCTTTCATCCGTTTTTCTCGAATACGAAAGATGGGGTGAGATACTCGGGGTTAAAAATGTTGGAGATATAAACAACATGATCATCAGGAACAAGGTCAGAGATTTGATAATGGTTGCGGAGGCTCTGCACGAAAAGAAGATAGCGGAGATAGCGAGCAAATTCATGGAAAGTGGTGCAAGACTCATACTCATAGCAGGACCTTCCTCATCGGGCAAAACCACATTCGCCAAGAGGCTCTCACTTCAACTCAGAGCCAACGGTTTGAATCCCGTAGCCATATCGCTGGATGACTATTTCGTGGACAAGGAGAAGACACCGAGGGATGAAGATGGAAATTACGACTTCGACTCGATATACGCTTTGGATCTGAAGTTGTTCAACGAACACCTGTTGAAACTGCTGGATGGAAAGGAGATAGAGCTTCCAAAATACGATTTCAGAAGGGGAAAAAAGGTGTGGACCGGTAGAAAGCTCAGGATAGAGAAGGATCAACCTCTGATAGTCGAAGGGATACATGGTTTGAACGAACTTCTAACCAAAAGCATTCCAAGGGAGATGAAATTCAAGATATACGTCAGCGCTTTGACACAGCTGAACATAGATAGCTTGAACAGGATTTCCACGACGGACACCAGGATAATAAGGAGGATGGTCAGGGACAGCAAATTCAGGGGATACTCCGCACTTGAAACCCTCAGGATGTGGCGCAACGTTCGAAGGGGAGAGGAGAAATACATCTTTCCATTTCAAGAAGAAGCTGATGCAATGTTCAACTCTGCACTCGTTTATGAACTTGCGGTTCTCAAGATCTTCGCGGAACCTCTTCTGATACAAGTGAACAGCTCAAATCCGGAGTATTCGGAAGCTACGAGACTTTTGAAATTCATAGATTTCTTCCTCCCGATAACATCCCTCGAAGATATACCGAGAAATTCCATCTTGAGGGAATTCATAGGAGGGAGCATTTTCAAGTATTGATGAATGGGAGGATAAGATGGATTCATGGAAATTGGAAACGGGATCGTGAAGGATGGCGATGATGTTCTCATACTCCTCGAAGATGGAACGACTTATCTTCTCAAGGTGAGGAGAGGTAAAACCTTCGGAACTCATCTCGGAAATTTGAGATACGACGAGATGATAGGGAAAAACTTCGGGGATTTTCTTCGGATCGAGAAGGGAAAAGCTTACATCCTGAAACCCGGAATGGACGATTACATAAGAAAGATGAAGAGAGCCACACAGATAGTGTATCCAAAGGATATAGGCTACATTTTGATCATGCTGGATGTTAAGAACGGGGATAGGATAATAGATGCCGGCCTCGGAAGTGGGGCAATGTGCGGCGCCTTGGCGAGATACGTCGGTGAGAATGGCAGAATTTACGCTTACGAGAGACGTGAAAAATTCGTGGAGATAGCACGTGAAAATTTGAGAAGATGGGGCGTCTTAGAAAGAGTTGAGATAAAGTTGAAGGATGTCGAGGAGGGATTCGACGAGAAGGACGTGGATGCGATCTTTCTGGATCTTCCGGAACCCTGGTGTTGTTTGGATAAAGCGTGGAACTCTTTGAAATTCTCCGGAAGAATTGGGATAATATGTCCGACGACCAACCAGGTTCAAAAGGTTCTCCTCGAAATGGAGAACCTTGGGTTCGTGAGAACGAAGGTGTGGGAAATAATGCACAGGGAATACAAACCGAATCCCGAGAGGCTGAGACCTGTTGACAGGATGGTTGCCCACACCGCCTATCTTATATTCGGAATTAAGGTGAAAACAGGAAAGGAGTGTGAATCATGATGAAAAAGATGGCGAAAATTTCGATAGTCCTCCTCATACTTGCAAGTGTGGTCATAACCGCATGGACATCCGTGAAGGTCAAGGAAAAAGAAATACTGGAGAAATTCCAGCCTTTCTTCGAAGTTCTCCATCACATACAGAATGAGTACTACGATGCGGATAAGGTGAATTACGAGAAACTCGTGGATGAAGCCATAAGGGGACTGTTAGCTGGATTGGATGATCCTTTCAGCAACTACCTGACGAAGCAAGATACGATCGAAGCGAGAATAAGCACGGAATCCAAGTATGGTGGTTTGGGCATAGAGGTCACATACGATGCGAAAAACAAGGCGGTCAAGGTTGTGACCCCAATGGATGGAACTCCCGCCTTCAGAGCGGGATTGAAACCGGGTGATCTGATAATAACCATAGATGGATCCCCGGTGAGCGATATGACCTTCATAGAAGCGGTGAACCATCTGAGAGGGAAACCCGGAACGAAGGTGCAGATAGAGGTGCTGAGGGAAGATAAAGAGGGAAACATGAAGAAGTTGAAATTCGAAATCGTCAGGGAACTCATAAAACTCGTGACCGTCAAATACGATCTCATAAACACCGAGAAAGGGAACATAGGATACGTTCGCATCGTCAGGTTCAGCATACCAACATCCGAGGAGTTGAAAAAAACCCTGACAAAGTTGTTCTTCGAAGATAGAATAGTTGGACTCATTCTGGATCTGAGGAACAATCCGGGAGGATTACTGAGCACCGCGGTGGATGTGACGAGCATGTTCTTGGATGAGGGAGTCGTGGTGAAAGTCAAGGGTAGAACTGGATTCGAAAGAGTTTACAGATCGAGAGGAAACGATTTTCCAAATGTTCCAATGGTCGTTTTGGTGAACCATGGAAGCGCATCCGCAAGTGAAATTCTTTCCGGCGCCCTTCAAGACCACAAAATAGCCAAACTCGTCGGTGAGAAAACCTTCGGTAAAGCAGCCGTTCAGAGCGTCATACCGCTTTCCAACGGTGGAGAGCTGTGGCTGACGACCGCCCACTATTTCACACCACTCGGTAGGGATATACACAAGAAGGGAATAGAACCGGATTACGTCGTCACGGAAGAAGCCAGCGTGACGGAGCAGGAGAAAGAGGAGAGACACAGATTGGAGGGAATGTATCTGACATCCACGAAAGCGATAGTGGATGTGGAGAAAGATAACCAGCTCAGGAAAGGGTTGGAAATACTCTTGAAGATGTTGGAAAAGAAATAGAATAATGTTCGAACTATTCTTCCGTCCGAAATTTTTCTTCAAGAGGACGTTATCCAGGAATGGGAAGTTGAATCTGATCTACCTTTTCGTGCCACTGTTTATGATATACCTTTCACCATTTGGCTGTGGAGATAGGGGATCTTTCCGCGTTATTGGTCCCATCGAGATGAATTTGTTGATTCTGGTTCTGTATTTACTATACTTTCTTTACAGCGTTGGGTTGTACAGGTTGACCATAGCGAGATCCATCGGTTGGAGATATCTCACAGCTTTTCCAGCAACCTTTCTTCCGTTCATCCTACTTTCGATCTCCCTGACTCTACTCGATCTCGGTTTTCACCTATCATCTTTGATCGTTACTACGGTTGCGATCATTTGGTCCTTCTTTCTCGAAACACTGCTCATGAAGGAATTGATGAAGAAATACTCGATCGTATATCATATCTTGGTGAGGATCTTGAGGGATCTTCCGTTGATTCTTCTCATCCATGGAGGAATACTCCGTGGATGAAAGGTTGAACCATCCGTAGGAAAGGATGAAAAGAGGGGAAAAATTATGAGACGCGGGATATCGGTTCTCATATTTTTGATACTTTCATCCATCGTTATGGCAAATCTCGGTCATCTTTACGATGTCGACTCAAACGTTGTGAAATTCCTGAGGATGAATTACACCCTCAACGGTGATGTTCTCCCATACGAAACCGAGCCTTTCTCCGCATTCCAAATTCAGGATCTATCGAGGAAATTCGAAACCTGCGATCGCAATCTCACGATCCTTCTGAAGGATGAAAAAATCAGAGACGGATTCAAATTCTTCGTGAAGTTGAATCCGACGATAAGCACGAACAACTGGGATTACACCCTTCCCTCGACTTTTGTCGATCTCGAGCAGGCTTTCAGATATTATTCGCTCCCGTCTTTCTTCGAGTTCGGTGGCGAGATAAACGCGTTGAACGGGATGAACCTCCTGATAGATGTGAACATAACGAGGGAGTTCGCCAACTATTACACATCGGACGATGGAAATTTGATACACTTCACCGAGAATCTTTCACCCATCATAGATGGAAACATACCGTTCAGAGGGTATTTTTCATACCAAGCGAAGGATTTCAGCTTGATCTTCGGGAGACAGAAGATCAAATGGGGACCCGGACTCGACAGTCTCACCATCGGTTCAGCATCTCCATATTACGATACGTTCTCTATGAGGGTTGGATCAGATGGGAGATTGGTGAAAAAGTTCAACTACTCCTTCACGTTCATAGGTATAGATCCACACCTGACGGAGGAAGAGTGGGAAATCCAGAAAAGTGTTGAGGATCTGTCCGACAAAGTGTACACGGACGAATTCAAAGGCTTGATAGCCCACAGAGTCGATTTTCTCTTCACCCATAACTTCAGGCTCGGTTTGACGGAGATGTGCCTCATAGGGGGAAAATATCCGGATCTTCAAATACTGAATCCTTTCATACTGTTCCACAACACGTATTACTTCGGCTTCACCAACATACTCGCCGGTTTCGATCTTTCCTATTCACCAGTTCCCGGTTTTCTCCTGTATTCCGACGTGGCTTTCGACGACATAAAACTTCCGAACGAGAAGAATGGAAACCCAACGAGCTACGGAATCATACTCGGTGGGAGATACACACAAAAAATCATGGATTTCATCTTAGGAATCTCTTACGAATTTTCCAGAACATCCAGATGGTTCTACAACAGGTCCGTGCCCTATCTAAAGTACACGAACAGAATCTACAATGTTTCACACCATCCGGAGAAAAACCTCATAGTTGACTTTCCCATTGGATATTCATACGGTCCCGATGCACTCTCCCACAAGTTGATCCTCGATTTCATGGCTTTTCCGCGTTTCAGCCTCAGTCTCGGATTTGAATTTCTATCGAAGGGACCCTACACCCTGTTCACCCCGTTTCTGGAGGAACCAGTTGGGAACACCTTCCCCGAGAACTCCCTCATCCTTTCGTTCAACTTGAAGGCGAAGAGATTGTTCTTCGATTGGCTCAACCTCAACCTTGGTGGGGATGTCAGACTCGTCGGTAATATCATGGATCAGGACGGGGTTTCGGAGTTGAACACAGAAACTGAAAGCGGTGTCTTGTTCAACATCAACCTTGGACTCGGTGCGGAATGGGAATGGTGAGATGGTGGATGAGAGGAAGATCGTTGAATGGCAGATGGGACGAACTTTGAGGGGAAATTTCAGAGTTTTCAAAAGGTGTAGCCACGGTTATCCAACTGTGATAATATCCGATCCAATTTTGGATGGAAAACCTTTTCCTACCATATTTTGGCTGACCTGTCCGTATCTTCGAAAAAGGATCGGGAATCTGGAGAGTCTGGGATACGTGGACAAGCTGGAGGAATTGATCCAAAGGGATGAGAAATTCAGGAACAGGCTGATGAAGGCGCATGAGAAGATCGTTGAATTGAGGTTGAAACTTCTGAAAAAGAAGTATCCTGAATATCTGGAAAATGACGAATTTCTGAGAGCTTTGAAAAAGGGAATCGGCGGGGTAGGAAATCTCGAAACTGTGAAATGTCTTCATCTCCACGTTGCTATCCACTTAGCGGGTATGGACGATCCCATCGGTGAGTACGTTCTGAGGATGATCGATGAGATGGAATGCGATGATGCGATGTGTAGAAGATGCAAATACGAGATCTCCCCCTCCTCATTTTTTCAAGAGGGAGAGTAAGGCTTTCAGATTCTTACTTCTGGATGGATGCTTCAGCTTTCTGAGAGCTTTGACCTCTATCTGTCTGATCCTTTCACGTGTCACGTTGAAGTACTGACCAACTTCTTCAAGTGTCTTTGGTTTTCCGTCTATCAAACCATATCTCATCTTCAAAACAGCCGCTTCCCTCGGACCGAGTGTGTTGAGTATCTTCTCGATCTCCTCCCTTATGAGAACCCTCATGGCGGATTCTTCCGGAGATTCTGCATTTTCATCCTTTAGAAACTCACCATAGGTTGAATCTTCGTCATTTCCTATAGGTGCCTCGAAGGAGATCATTTCCTTGTCCGCCTGCAAGATTTCCTCTATCTTTTCTTTCGGTTTTCCGGTCAACCTTGCAAGTTCCTCCACACTCGGAAATTCACCGTGTTCCTGGAGGTAATCCCTCATCACCTTGTTCAACTTGTTTATACTCTCGACCATGTGGACCGGCACCCTTATGGTTCTTGCCTGATCCGCGATCGCCCTCGTTATGGCTTGTCTTATCCACCAAGTTGCGTAAGTGCTGAATTTGTAACCCTTCTTCCAATCGAACTTCTCGACCGCCTTCAAAAGTCCTATGTTTCCTTCCTGTATCAGGTCAAGGAAGGAAAGCCCTCTACCTATGTATCTCTTCGCTATACTCACGACAAGCCTCAGATTGGCTATTATCAACTTTTCCTTAGCCTTCTCATCACCCTGCTGTGCTCTTCTCGCCAATGCCCTCTCTTGACTGGCTGTAAGGAGAGGTATTCTTCCTATTTCTTTCAAATACAACTTGACGGGATCCTTGAGATACATGTTCTCGAAAACGAAAGGTCCTCTTTCTTCCATCAAAGATTCCATTACATCCTGTGTGTCGACACTTTCCTCCTCGGCAGGTTCTTTATCTAAAACCTTTATATTCCTCTTCTCCAACTCCTCATATATGGTCTCTATGAAATTCGTATCGAATCCCTCGTAATCCGGAGGGATCACGGAATCTATATCTTCGTAAGTTATGTATCCCTTCTTCTCACCTATGGATATCAGCTTCTTCAACCTCTTGTTGATCTCGTTTCTGTTCTTCACCTTGGTTTTTCCCGTTTTCATGAAAAATCACCTCCCTTCAACGTGGAGAGAAGTTCCATCCTGAGCTTCATGAGCTCTCGTTTCTTGGAGTCCTCCACGCTCTTCAGGAGTTCGTCTATCTCCTCTATCCTCTTCCTTATCCTCAAATTTCTGAGGTTCTTCTCGCAATCTAATATGACAGATTCTGGGTCTGCTGGTTCAAAATCCCATGTTAGAATTCTGAAGAATCTGTTTGAAAAATCTTTATCCAGAAATGATATGAAACCATCCTCCGAAAAGCCCCCCGTATCTTCCAAGGTTTCCAAATAATCCAGAAGTTTTCTTCCGACCCCTTCGAGAAAATCACGATACTCCTTGAGTATTCTCACAATTTCATCACGCCGATCCGCAACATTCAGAAACAGCTTCACCAAGGTATCCTCAGCGTCGAAGGTCCAGCCTTCCACCGTTGTGAACTTTTTCCCTTCCTCGCCGATCGGTGAGGACGAAATCAAGTACATCTTCACCGATGTTTCCCCGAGATCTATCATATCCGAAACCTTCCTCACCAATCTCTCGAATCTGACGGGATTTTTCGAAAACATGTTGATGGAGAATCTCTTCAACCTTCTCAAAAATTCCTCCACACCGTTCACGTTGCTGAGGTTCAAATCTTTGGAAAGTTCTGACACCAAGAAATCCTCATAATTCACCGCTTTCTTCAGGAATTCCCTCAAACCCGAACAACCAAGTTTTCTAAGAAGATCGGCGGGATCCTTGACACCAACATCCATCGGATTCAGTACCATCACGCTGATGTCCTCATCAACCACGTTCATGTTGACGAGAAAATTCAAGCCCGCCTTTCTTCCAGCTTCATCTCCATCGAAAAACAGAAGGAAATTCCTGCACAGTCGCGATAGAACTTTAATTTGATATCTCGATGCCACCGAACCGAGTGTTGCAACCACGTTCTCCACACCACAAGAATGAAGAGCCAAGAGATCCATGTATCCTTCGACCAGAACGACGAATCCCGTGGTTTTTATGGCATCCCTCGCCTTGTCCAAACCGTACAGCAGTCTTCCCTTCTTGAAATAAGCATTTTCAACTGTGTTCAGATACTTCGGCTCTTCTGGATCGTCTGGGAATATCCTTCCCCCGAATCCGATGACCTTTCCAGATTCGTTCGATATCGGAAAGGTTATCCTACCTTCAAAGAAATCCACGATCCCATGACGTGATCTTTTCAAAATTCCGAAATTCTCCCCATCCCTTTCGGAGAGACCATT
>QNAU01000002.1 GCA_003641545.1 Thermotoga sp. | reverse complement strand
CCAGCAGTATCATTATCCGAGCGTGTTTGGATGCGTTTTCTTTGAATGATACGAGTACGGGGTGATTGAATGGGGAAAAGGGTGCTGGTGATCGGTGCAGCTGGAAGGATGGGGAGGGCACATCTCAGATTTCTGAGCGAACTTGGATGTGAAATATACGGATACGATACGAATCCTGAGTTGGTGAAGATGGTGGATGATCTTGATCTCAAGGTCCTGAACGATCTAAGGGAAGTGGACTACATCGATCTGGATGGGGTGATAGTTGCGGTTCCTCCAACGGTCGAAGTTGGAATATGTAGATACCTTCTATCGAGAGATCTGAAAATCCTGTGTGAAAAACCAGTTGGTGTCAGATGCGATGAGGTTGAAGATCTCATGAGAGTTGAGAAAGAATCCAACGGTTGGATCATGGTCGGTTTCACCATGAGGTTCAACAGAGCCATCATGAAGATGAAGGAGATAATCGAGAGTGGAAGATTAGGAGAGATAATCGGTGTGAACGCCAGAAAATGCTGGAAAGTTGGAACGAAGTGGAGATTGGAGAAGGGTGGAGGAGTCATCCTCATAAAGGACATACATTACTTCGACCTCGTGCCATGGATGTTGAAGAGGAAATTCGAAAAGGTCCTTGCGATTGGTGGAACAGTGTATCACGATGCAGAAGTCGAGGATTGTTATTCCCTGCTCGCAACCTTGAAGGATCGTGTGTTCTTCAGCCTGATGAGTGCATGGTGGAACTATGACAAAGGTGAATCGTTCATGGAGATACTCGGAAGAAGGGATCGACTCGTGTTGAAAGGTAGTTCCACTCTGATCTTTCCGGACAGCGGGGAAGAATTGATCTTCGACTGGGAGGATCCACTCAAAGTTGAGCTGATCCATTTCTTGAAGATGCTCGATTCGGATACGCTGGCGGAGGATGAAATCCCGGGACTTGAAGAAGCACTTCACGCTTTGAAGGTGGCTGATTGTGTGAAAAGATCGATGGAGGAAGGTATGGAGGTGAAATGCGATTGAAATTCATAGATGTTCACGCGCATCTTTACCTCATGCAGGGAAAGGAAGAAGAGGATGAATGGAGGTTGAAGTATTCTGAAAGATACGGAATAGAGAAGTTGATCATCTCGGTTCTCGGAAGTTGGGGAAAAAGATCACCACTCTACTTTCCCGATCCTGTGGATTTCAGGAGTGGGAACAAAAGACTACACGAGTTCATCAGATCTTACCAAGGTCCTCTCGAGTTGTATGGATACGTCACGGTGAATCAAGCTTTCTTGGAAGATTCGTTGGATGAGTTGAGAAGAGGTGTTGAAAAATATGGATTCGTTGGTTTGAAACTGCTCGCCCCGTTCCCATGTAACGACAGTTCAACCTTCAAGCTGATCGAAAAAGCTGTGGATTACGATATCCCAATATTGATACACACTTTCCACGGAAGAAAATCTGGAATCACGGGGCAGAATCCCTCCGACTCGACCGATGTTGCATTCCTTTCGAAAAATTTTCCAAGAGCAAAGATAATAATGGCTCACATAGGTGGAGGAGGTGATTGGGAGTACGCACTCAAGGCGGTCAGGGGTACGAAGGTTTACGTTGACATCAGTGGAAGCGGATGCGACAAGGGGATGATTGAGAAGGCGGTCAGAATCGTTGGTGTGGACAGGGTTTTGTTTGGAACGGATTTGAACATGGGTGTGGGCATCGCCAAACTACTCGATTCGAATTTGACACATGAAGAGAAGTTGAAAATAGCATGGAACAATGCCATGGCAGTGTTTGGAGGTGCGCTGAAATGATCGACACGCTGGTGGTGTATGGGAAATGGCCCTTCAGGAGGATCGAGTTCGATTGGATCGAGTTGCTCGAGAAGATGGATGAGAACGGAGTTGAAAAGGCTATGTTGTTCAACGTCAACGGTGCCTTTTACCGGGACGCTCACGAAGCAAATCTTGAACTGTTCGAGGTTCTGAAAAAGTTGCCACGGGAAGTCGAAAGGCGCTTCATCGTCATGGGAGTGGTGAATCCGATCTATCCCGGTTGGGAACACGATTTGAATTTTCTCTTAGAATCCGGTGTGAGAATCGTGGTCCTCCTCCCAAATTACCATGGTTATTCGTTGAAGGATCCAGCTTTATCCCATTTCTGGAGGTTCATATCGACACACGATATCATCGTATCATTCGTTGCGAAATTCGAGGATCCGAGACAGAGACACAGATTGGATGCGAACGATCTTCTGGAAAACGATGTCATAGACCTTTTGAGAACTTACAGGAATTTGAAAGTGATACTGCACAACTTCGGTTATTCCTCTTCACTTTCGATATACCTTTCAAATCCGGATCATGATCATCTCTTCTTCGACCTGAACTTCTTCTACGAAGTTCCAACTGGGGAACCAACGAAATTCGTGAGGATCGTGGGAAAAGATAGGGTGGTTTTCTCGTCCTTCTATCCCTTCAGATATTACAAGGCTGGTATCATGAAACTCATCGAGACGGGAATCATGGATTCCAGAGATTTCGAAAGAAAGTTCAGGGAGGCTTTGAAATGGGATTCGAAGTGAGTAAGAGAATCTACGAGGAATCGTTGAAGTTGATACCATGGGGTGTTCAAACTGGCAGTAAGAGGCCAGAGTTCCTTTTCTTCGGTGATGGGCCAATTTATGTGGCGAAAGCCAAGGGTTCGAAATTGTGGGATGTCGATGGGAATGAATACATAGATTACATAATGGCACTCGGAGCGGTGTTCCTGGGGTACAACCGGGACGAATGGTTGAAGTTCATCACCGAACAGATGGAAAGATTCGTTCTGACATCCCTATCATCCGTTCTCGAATATGAACTTGCGAGTGAGATAGCTGGATTCATACCATCCGTGGAGATGATCAGATTCTTCAAAACAGGAGCGGAAGCGACCTCCTCCGCTGTGAGGGTTGCGAGAGCTTTCACCGGTCGTGAAAAAATACTCGCGTGTGGTTATTTCGGATGGCACGATTGGGCAAACACCGGATACGGAATACCAGATGAAGTCAAGAAGCTGACGATTTGGTTTAAATGGGATGAGATCGACAGGGTGGAAGGTTTGCTCGAAAATGATGAATTCGCAGGGGTCATCGTGGAACCTGTCATGGGAGATGAACCGACACGTGAGAAACTCGAGTTTTTGAGGGACGTGACGAAGAGAACGGGGACACTTCTGATATTCGATGAGATAAAGACGGGATTCAGATTTCCAAGTGGAAGTGCCCAATCCTATTTTGGTGTCATTCCAGATCTAACGGTCCTCGGGAAATCGCTGGCGAACGGCATGCCACTCTCCGCACTCGGAGGAAAGCGCGATGTTATGAAGGAAATGGCGAAATTGTGGATTTCAACTACATATGGAAGTGAAGCTCTTTCACTCGCTTCCAGTTTATTCACCGTTCGTGAAATAAAGAGAGCTGGGATTGAGAAAACGTGGAATCTCGGTGAAATGATGATGAGCGAAATATCGAGAATTCTGTGTTCATACGGAATGGACAAGAATGCCAAAGTTGTTGGATACCCGACGATGTTCTGGGTGAAATTCGAGGACGAAGACATGGAGAGAAAATTCATACGTGCTGTCATGAGAAGGGGAATACTTTTAAAGAGAGGAGGATACAATTTTTTATCCATGGCACATGATCGCAACGATGTGGATAGAACACTCGATGTTGTGGATGAGGTTTTGAGGAGGATCGGAAGAGGAGATGACGTGTAGTATGCTCGGTATCAACGAACCTTACGTGTTCCCGGACGAGGTGGAGCTCGATGGAAAACTGCGAAGGATGGTTGAGGAGGATTACACGAAGTTCAACAGGAATGGACTTCCAGATGATATCGGTGGATACGTGTTGAAGAAGTACGGAATCGGGTTGGATGGAAGAATATGTGATATAAGGCTGAGAAATCCGTTTGGAAAAGCATCCGGTCAACTTTCGATGAATTTGAATCAAGTTAAAGATGATTTGGAAGCGGGACTGGGTTTCATCGTTCTGAAAACGGTGATAGCCCAGGATGAAAGCGGGAAATCGAGGATGGAAGATTGGAAGACGAGAGAATCGAGAATGGTGGTTGAGAGGATAAGAAGCAAAGGCGGGAGAATTGGATGGACAGTCAACTGGAGGGGAAGGGGATGGTCCAAGAGTTTCGAGGATTACCTCGATTTCTACAGGGCTTCCCTTGAAATGGGGGACGAGTATGAGGTCCCGATCATAGTGTCCTGTATGTTCCACGTTCCATCCAAAGATGAGGAGTTCGAGGTGAAAGAATTCGAGTTCACCGTCTCGAAATTGTGTGGGGTTTATCTTGAGAAGCGAAGGAAATTCGATATGTTGATGGAGGTAGATTTCAGTCCCACTTTGAATCTTCTGGATGATGTGAAAGATCCAGAAAACGTGAGGAGATGGTTCGATGAGATACCGAAACTGATAAGAAACTACGGTATATCGAGGATGAAAGTCGGTGCCAAAATTTTCAACGTCGTCGGAGATGACGAATATCAAAAGGAGATAGCGAGGATGGCTTTGACATCGGATTTTGATTTTTTGACATTCTTCAACAGATTGTTCGACCCGGTCAAAAAGATGGCTTATGGAGGATACGACCTCAGTGACAGAAATCTCAGGGTGATGGACGAACTGAGAGATGAGATAGCGAATTACATCTCATCCCAAAGAACGATATCTGGAACTGGAAACATAGATTCCGGAAGGATGATGTTGGAATACGCGGTGAGAGGTTGCTCGAGCGGGCAGATCCACACGTTCTTTCAGATACCCCTGAGATTCTATGGAATGATGAGGGGTTCCAGGACGGAGAGAGCCTTGAACGAACTCATTTTCAACCCAAAGAAAGGATTGATACCCTTCATGATCCACGAAGGTTTTGGAAGATTCACCGACATCGTTGAGAATCTGAAAAGAGGTGAAAATGATGCTGGAGAGCGCGATCATAGATGAGGTGGAGCTTTACGAAGTTGAAATACCATTCAAAGAACCTTTCGAAATAAGTGGCGGGGTGAGTCACACCAGGAAATCTTTGATAATTCTTCTCAAGAGTGATGGAGTCGTTGGATACGGAGAATCTGCACCTTTCGAATTTCCGTTCTATTCACCCGAAACGCTCGATTCGGTCAGAAACATGCTGATTTCCTATTTCTTCCCGATGATCGTTGGGAGAAAGGTGAATTCGATAGAGGAGCTGAACGAAATTTTGAACAGAAACGTCAGGGGAAACAATTTCGCCAAGGCTGGGGTGGAAACTGCATATTGGGATCTCATAGCGAGGAAGAATGCCATCCCTTTGAAGGAACTGCTGAGATGGAAGATGGAGCAGATTGGTGTCCCCTCTGAATACACCGCATCGAGAGGATATGTCGAATCCGGGATATCGATTGGCATCCCCGTGGATCGTGATCTCGGGAAGCTCAGAGAAGCCATAGAAAGGGCTTTGGAGGATGGGTACAAGAGGGTAAAGGTGAAGATAAAGCCAGGATGGGACATAGAACCTTTGAAAATATCGAGGGAGATACTCGGTTATGACTTCCCACTGTGGACCGATGCCAACGGAGCATACACGCTTGATCACGTTGATCTTTTCCTTGAAATGGATAGATATGAATGTCTCTTCCATGAACAACCTCTCCATGTGCAGGATTATTTGGGAAATCTGGAGTTGGCTAACCGCATAAAGACTCCGATATGTCTCGACGAATCTTTGAAATCCGAGTTGATCGCCCGCCAGGTTTTGAAGTTGAACATATCGAGAATATGGAATCTGAAGATTCAAAGGGTTGGTGGGCTACTCGAGGCGTTGAAGATATACAAGATCGCGGTCGAGAATCAGGTTAAACTGTGGGGAGGAACGATGCCAGAAACGGGACTCGGTGCATCCTTCATACTGTGTTTTGCATCCTTCGCTGGATTCGTTTACCCATCCGACGTGGAACCAAGTTCGAGGTGGTTTGAGGATGGAAGGGATATAGTGGATCTCAGGATGCAAGATGGAAGGATAAAGGTTCCAAGTGATCCTGGGATAGGTGAAATATCGGAGGATAGAATAGTCAGATTCGGAAAGAAGATATGCACCATGAGGGGTGATACGAAATGATGAAGGATTTCGTGGGAAAGCTCTTTCCTGCGGTTCCATGCCTGTTCGATGAAGCTGGGAACCTCGATGAGGACGCGAATCTACACTATGCAGAATACATGTCGGGAGCACCCGTAGATGGCGTTGCGGTTTGGGTGCATACCGGACGTGGCTTGTTCTTGAACGAACATGAGAGAGAAAAGGTATTCTCGATCTGGAGGCGAAAATTTCGGGACAAGATCGTAATCGCCGGAGCCGGTGCGGATTCCGATGTGTTTGAAAGTGAGGGTGAAGATGGATACATTGAAAGAGCGGTGAAGATGGCGAATATGGCGAAGGATCTGGGTGCCGATGCCCTTCTCATTTTTCCGCCGAAACCCTTCGAAGATCATGGAAAGAAGGTAATAAAGTATCACGAGGAGATATCGAGCGTGGAACTTCCAATGATCCTGTTCTACCTGTATCCCGAAGCGGGTGGTGTGGAATACGATTTCGAAATTTTGGAAAGACTTCTGGGAATGAAGTGGGTCATAGGTATAAAACTTGCGACTTTGTATTCCGTCGTGAAGATGCAGGACATCTCGAATTTCGTTGTGGAAAAATTTCCAAACAAAGTTCTTATAACTGGTGAGGATAGGATGTTCGGATACTCTTTGATCAGGGGAGCGAAATCCGCTCTGATAGGCTTGGGTTCTGTTCTGCCGAATATTCAGAGAGAAATGATGAACGCATACTTCGAAAAAGATTACGACAGATTTGTGAAGCTGATGATCACGGTCGATAAAATTGCGGAATCACTCTTCGTCGATCCGATGGAAGGGTACATAGAGAGGATAGAATACATGCTGTATCTGCTGGGAATCGTGTCGAGGAAAAATGTATTCGATCCTCACGGTCCGGGTATTCACGATGGTGATAAGGAAAGAATAAGGAAGGTTCTCGTGGAATTGGGTTATCTCTGAAATCTCGAAAGTATCTTCTCCTTGAGATACTTCTCCTCGTCCTCATCCTTCACGATGCCATCCAGCTTCGCCGAGAAGATCTCATCCATTATATCCCTCAAGATAGGTCCAGGTTTGAAACCATACTTCTTTATGAGTATATCCCCGTTGATCCTCTTCAACCTGACCTGTTTGAGTTTCACTAAGTAGTCTTTGAAGATCTCCCTTTTCTCATCATCGAGATAAGATGAAAGATAGGCGAATCCCTCGTAAGACACTCCCTTCGTTATCTTGTATATATCGGAATATTTCATCCCCTCACCGAAGAGATCGACGAACATGGGGGCAATCTTCCGTAGCTTGAGGAGCTCCTCGATCAGCTTCGATGGCAATCCATACCTCTGCTTTATTTTCAACATGTCTTCTTTCTCATGATACTCGAGGAATATGTACATCAAGGCGTAGAATTTTCTGAACTTTCCACACGAGTAATCCATCATCCAATCCGTTATCTTGAAGAGTCTCTCCACCTTTTCTTCCATCGTTTGGGTGTAATAAGTCTTTGGAAACAGATGGACGATGACGTTGAATTCCGCGAGTCTTTTCACCGCTTTGAATGGTTCCTTTTCATCCAAGATCTTCTCGAATTCCTCTCTCAATCTCAAACCAGTTACCTTCTCTATGTATCCCTCTTCCACCGCTTGACGCAGAAGTTCCTCCGTTCGCTCCTCGATCCTGAACCCATACCTCTGTTCGAATCTAACCGCCCTGAGTATTCTCGTCGGATCCTCGATGAAACTCAGATTGTAAAGAACCCTTATTATTCCATTCTCGAGATCCTTCCTGCATCCGAAGAAATCTATCAGGGTTCCAAAATCTCTGTTGTTCAATTTTATAGCCATGGCATTTATGCTGAAATCTCTTCTGTAAAGATCCCTCTTTATGTTGCTCATCTCGACCTTCGGAAGTTCCGCAGGTGCTTCATAATATTCCGTCCTTGCGGTTGCAACATCTATCCTGAGATCGTGATCCTTCAGATGAACTATCGCAGTTCCGAACCTTTCATGTATCACCACGACCGCATCGAAATAATCCTTCATCTTCTCCGCATACTCTACTCCGTTTCCTTCAACCACAACATCTATATCGTAATTCTCAACCCCGAGCAAAAGATCTCTCACGAATCCTCCCACGACGTAAACCGGCATTTCCAGTTCATCTCCCACGTTTCCGAGCAACCTCAATATGTTCAGAATCCTCTTCGGCAGTCTCTTCTTCATAATTTCTCTAACATCGTAGCTTTTCATCATCTCCTCCCTGACGAGGGGCCTGGCTCCAACTCTTCTCACCCCACCGATGTGCATACTTCTGAGTATGTCCGATTTGGTTATTATTCCAACCAGAACCCCGTTCTCTATGACTGGAATCTTTCCTATGTCGTTCTCCAACATGAGTCTTCTTATCTCGGATACAGGTGTCTCAGGTCCAACCGTCGTTATCTTGGTGGACATTATGGATTTTATGGGCCTTTTGCCGAGACCATGGTTCATCGCCTTATCGACGTCCCTCTTGGTCACCATACCGATGAGCTTGTTCCCTTCCACAACGGGCAGACCCGTGTATCCCGTCAACTCCATGATCCTGTTCACCTTGTATATGGGAACATCGGACGCGGTGACCTTGACCGGAAATGACATCAGATCCTTGGCTCTGAGAACGGGGGTGGTATGTTTTCTGAGTTTCTCGAGGACGAGATCAACCGCTTCCTCAACGTTCTTGACGTCGAGTCGAACCGATCCAGCCTTTCTGTGTCCACCGCCCCCGAGTTCGGAGAATGCGGAACCTATGTCCATCTCATCCAAGGATGTTCTACCTATGACGAATATTTTCTTTCCCAATCTGACGATGAGAATCAACGTTTCATAACCCGTTATTTCTTTCAACTTGCTCGCTATCACATTCAATCCTCCAATATACTTGTCCCGCTCAGCGCACGCGATGTAAACTTCGTATCCCATACAGTCGTAAACCTTCATATTTTCCATCATTTCATTCAGTATCTCCCTCTGTTCATGCGTTAAATCGAGACTGACGAAATCGTATATCAGATTCAAATTCGCTCCCCTCTCGAGTAGCCATGCCTGTGCCCTCAGATCATCCGGAGTGGTTGAAGAATACAGAAAATTACCCGTATCCTCGTATATAGCTATTGAAAGAAGCGTTGCAGTTATTGGATCCACCTCCACATTCTTTTCCATCATCTCCCTCACGAGTATGGTCGTCGTGGAACCTATATCCTCTATAAATTCCTCATCCGCCTTCAGATTTCTATCCTTTATGGATGGATGGTGATCGTATATCACTATCCTTTCCGCATATTTCAAAGCTTCCTTCAATTTCTTGCCCAGCCTCTCTTCATTCGATGTATCCACTATTATCATCTCATCCACATCTTTCGGATCGATCTCCGATTCTTTCTTGAAGGGGAAGTAATCCGAATGTATGCTCAAAAATTCTCTCAGATTCTTCTGAGGATTCCCTGAAAGAACTATCTCAAATTCCGGATGAAGTCTCTTGACCGCAACCGCGGAAGCGAAAGCGTCGAAATCCGGATTCCTATGTGGAGTCACTATCTTCATTCCCTCTTCCACCTCTTCAATTTTGAATGCAAGGTGCTCGGGCTTATTCCGAGGAGTCTCGCAGCTTCCCTCCTGTTTCCTTTGGTCAGCTCCAAAGTTTTCATTATGACCTGTTTCTCTATTTCCTCAAGATTAGTTCCAACCCTTATTTCCAAGGTTTCGAACCTCTCATTCCGAAGTCTCCCCAAGGAGGGAAAGTCATCCAAGTCGAGTGTATCCTTGGTCGAAAGTGCCAAGGCTGAATATATCATGTTCTTCAGTTCTCGAACATTTCCGGGGAAATCGTAAGACATCATAAAATCTATCACACGCTTGGTGATCCCTTTCACCTCAACTCCGAGTTCCTCCCTTCCCATCCTCAGGAAATGTTTCACGAGTAGGGGAATGTCCTCCTTTCTTTCCCTGAGAGGAGGAACACGCAATTTCACAACGTTTATCCTGTAGAAAAGATCCTCTCTGAATTTTCCCGCTTTGACCATCTCCTCAAGGTTCCTGTTCGTCGCAGCTATTATTCTGACATCCACCTTTTTGATCTTCGTAGAACCAAGTCTCTCTATTTCACCCGTTTCCATGACCCTCAAGAGCTTCACCTGTGTATCCTTTGGAAGTTCGGATATCTCATCGAGAAATAAAGTTCCTTCATCCGCCAACTCCATCTTTCCGGGTTTCGAGTTCTCCGCTCCCGTGAATGCCCCCTTCTCAAAACCGAAAAGTTCACTCTCGAAAAGATTCGCAGGAATGGCACCACAGTTTATGGCTACAAAACGCTTCCTACCGCTCAAATTGTGTATCGCCCTTGCGACGAGTTCCTTGCCGGAGCCACTCTCACCTTCTATGAGAACATTCACGTTTCTTCTGGATATCAGAGAGATCTTTTCTTTGAGCTCCCTCATGACCCTGCTTTCACCGATTATCTCCGAAAGACTCTTTTTCTCCTCGAGTTTCTCTCTCAACAGTTCGTATTCACTCTTGAGCCTTCTGACCTCGAGAGCCCTCTTGACCTCCGTTATCAAATGCTCCAAATCGAAGGGTTTTGGTATGAAGTTGTATGCTCCGAGTTTCACCGCGGTTATGGCGGTCTCTATATCACCATGAGCACTTATGACTATCAAACTTCCAGTCTTTTCGAGTATATCTTCCATTATTTCCAACCCGTTGACATCTGGCAGTTTCAGATCGAGTATGACCAGATCCGTCTCGTTCTCATTCACGAAATCCAGGGCTTTTCCACCCGTCATAACACCGTGAACATCGTAATTTTCCATCTTCAACGCATCTTTCAAAAGATCGAGCATGGTTGGATCATCTTCGACTATCAGGATCCTCTCCTTCAATCTTTCACCCCATGTTCACAAGATCAACATGGCATCACCAAAAGAAAAGAACCTGTATCTTCTCTTCACAGCCTCCTCATACGCCATCATTATGAATTCCCTTCCCGCGAAAGCTGAAACCAACAACAACAAGGTGGATCTTGGAAGGTGAAAATTCGTCACGAGAATGTCCACGAGCTTGAATTCAAAGGGTGGATAGATGAACAGATCCGTCCAACCAGAATACTCCTTCATCTCTTTCTGCCTCGCCATGGTTTCGAGGGTTCTAACGACGGTTGTTCCAACGGCAACTATCCTCCCATTGGAACTTTTGGTTTCTTCTATCATCTTCACCGTTTCCTTGGGAACTTTGCACCACTCCCTATCCATGACGTGATTCTCGACCTCTTCGACCGTTATCGGTCTGAACGTTCCAATACCCACATGCAGAGTTATCTCCGCTATTCTGATTCCCTTGGATCTCAACTTTCCCAGAAGTTCATGGGTGAAATGAAGCCCCGCGGTTGGAGATGCAACCGCACCACTTTCTTTGGCATACACAGTTTGATATCTACCCTCATCCTTCAGATCTTCGGTTATGTAAGGGGGAAGAGGTATCATACCAATTCTGTTTATCGTATTCCAGAATTTTTCACCTCTTTCGGAAAATTCCACAACCCTCGTTCCATCCCTCAACCTATCGATTATCACCGCTTCCATACCGTCGAACAAGACTCTGGTTCCGATTCTCAACTTCCTGCCAGGTTTCACCATGACTCTCCATTTTCCATCCCCCACTTCGTTGAGCAAGAGGATTTCAACCTTCGCCCCCGTCACCTTCCTTCCAATCAATCTCGCCGGGATTACCTTTGTGTTGTTCAAAACGAGAAGATCACCTGGAATCAAGTATTCGACAATGTTGTAAAAATGCCTGTGTTCGATCTTGCCGGTTCTCCTATCGAGAACCATCAATCTGGATTTGTCCCTCGGTTCGATGGGTTTCTGTGCGATCAATTCGCGGGGTAGATGGTAATCGAAGAGTTCAACCTTCAATTCTATCCCCTTTCTTCATGCGGGATCGGTATACACAGTGCTCAGCTATGGATTTTGGGCACAGATCACAGAGGGGATTTTGAGGCTTACAGATTTTCCTTCCAAATTCGACCATGGAACCATTTATCGGTCCCCACAGATCTTTCGGCAGAATCTTCATCAACTCTCTCTCCGTCTCCTCGGGTGTTCTCGTTCTGACGAGTCCAATCCTGTTGGATATCCTGTGAACATGTGTATCCACGGCAATCGCTGGCTTTTTGAAAGATACATGAAGGACTATGTTTGCCGTTTTTCTACCCACTCCGGGAAGTTGTAAAAGTTCATCGAGATCATTCGGAACCTCGCCACCGTATTCCTCAACTATCTTTCTCGCTATCTCCTTTATTCTTCTTGCCTTCTGTCTGAACATTCCGGATGGTTTTATGAGATCTTCCACCACTTTGATGTCGGCATCCATCAATTTTTCGGGTGTATCGAAGAGCTTGAACAACCTTTCCGCCGCTCTGGCTGTATTCTCATCCTTCGTTCTCTGACTCAACACGGTTTTTATCAAAACCCTGAAGGGATCTCGATCGGAATGTTCTCTGGGGAACCTCCTTACAATCTCCTTCGAAATTTCCACGGCGAGTTCATCGTTGTGTTTCCTTCCTCCTTCCATGCTCCGAGCCTCCTGGATATACCTTCCGGATCCCTCGCATACATCATGAGATCTTCCCGCGTTATGTAACCAGATTGGTAAGCTCTTACCAGTGCCTCATCGAAGGTTATCATTCCAAACTTTCCTCCCGTTTCCATGAGAGATTCGAGCTGATGGAGTTTGTTCTCTCTTATGAGATTCTTCACACCGGGTGTCCCTATCAATATCTCGACTATTGGAACGAACCCATGATTATCCTTCCTTGGGAGCAATCTCTGGTATATTATGGCGACGAGGGTGCTGGCTATCTGGAGAGCTATCTGCTTCTGTTGGTGTGCAGGGAAGATGTCTATGATTCTTTCAGGTGCAGTTGCAGCCGAGTTTGTATGTATGGTTGAGAGGACGAGATGGCCAGTTTCCGCGGCGGTCAGAGCTAATTCCATCGTTGCCATGTCCCTCATCTCACCGACAAATATGACATCTGGATCTTGTCTCAAGGCGTATTTCAAACCATCCGAGAAGCTTTTCGTATCTATTCCGAGTTCCCTCTGATGAATCAGCGAGAGTTTATTTTCAAATATGTACTCTATTGGATCCTCTATCGTGATTATGTGTGCTGGCCTCTCTGAATTTATTATATCTATCATCGCTGCGAGAGTGGTTGATTTCCCACTTCCGGTTGGTCCAGCAACGAGTATCAATCCTCTGTCCCTTCTCACGAAATCACCGAGGATACTGGGAAGGTTCAGCTCCTCGAGTGTTCTTATCTTCTTGGTTATTATCCTGAAGGCTGCCGCTATCGATCGTCTCTCGTAGTAAACATTCCCTCTCACCCTTATGATGTTGCCTATTCCGAAGGAAAAATCGTGCTCCAACCCCTTAGGTTTTATTCCAAGTTCACTCAGCAGAGCCATCAAACTTTCTTCAAGATCTTTGTTGTTGAATTCCGGAAACTCCTTGTATGGTTGAAGTTTTCCGAATATTCTGAACATCGGTGGGACACCGACCGAGAGATGGACATCGGAAGCGCCCATTCTGTAGGCAGTCATTATGAGTTTCTTGAGATCCACCACCAATTCAATCACCTTCTTTTATCTTCTCAGCAATGTAATTTTCCATCCAATCCAGATCGACCTCAGTTTGTTCTCCACTGTCCATATCCCTGAAAATGGCGATCTCCCTCGCGAGTTCCTCATCCCCCAGTATTATGCTGTACCTCGCATTTATCCTGTTGGCATGTTTCAGCTGATTTCTCAGATTTCTCCCCATGAGATCCATATCCACGGATATATCCTTCAACCTCAGATTTTCCGCCAGCTTCAATCCATACATTCTCGCCTTCTCACCGACGGTGGCTATGTATACCTGACATCTCGGAAGATCCTTTATCTTTATGTTCTCCTGTTTCAAAACGAGTATCAACCTTTCGAATCCCCCCGCAAATCCGACGGATGGGGTTGGCCTTCCTCCAAGTTCTTCCACGAGACCGTCGTATCTTCCACCACCTATGAGGGTATCCTGAGCTCCGAGGGACGAATGCTTTATTTCAAAGACGGTCCTCGTGTAATAATCAAGACCTCTGACGAGATGTCCATCGACGACGTAGTCTATACCGAGAGAATCGAGGTAAATTCGAAGCTTTTTGAAGTGTTCCGCACATTCATCGCAGAGATAATCCGTAGTTTCCGGTGCGGATTTCGCCAACTCCGCATCTATTTTACAGTCCAGAAGACGAAGTATGTTCGTGTTGAACCTTCTCTTGCAATCCTCGCACAGTTGATCATATTTGTCGGAGTAATACTTTCTCAAAGCAGATTTGTATTCCTTTCTACATTTTCCACAGCCTATGCTCCCTATTCTCAACTCGTAATCCCTCAATCCGACGGCATTCAGAAAATCGATGGCGAATTTTATCGTCTCAAAATCAGCCACCGGATCGCTCGAGCCAATCAGTTCCACACCATACTGATGAAACTGCCTCATGCGACCCGCCTGGGGTTTCTCGTATCTGAAGATGGGACCCATGTAGTAGAACTTCTTTGGAAGCCCTCCGGTGGATAGATCATTTTCCAGGAAAGCTCTTATAACTGGAGCTGTTCCCTCCGGTCTCAGAGTTATCGATCTCCCACCTCTGTCTTCGAAGGTGTACATCTGCTTCTGGACAACATCCGTTTCCTTTCCAACACCCCGTATGAATAGTTCTGTCGCCTCAAATATGGGTGTCCTCATCTCGGAATAGTTGTATCTGCGAGCAATCTCCCTGAAAATCCTCTCTATGTGATACCAGTATTTCAACTCGTCGTTGAATATATCATTGGTCCCCTTTATCCTCTTGACGAGTATATGACTCACTTATCATCCCCTCTCCATCTCAATTTTGGTTTCCTCACAGCTCTCACTTCATCCAGCCTTCCCACCGGGGTTTTCGTTGGTGCATTTTTCAGAAGATTGGGATCACTCTTCGCTTCCTCCACGATCTTCTTCAAAGCTTCGATGAAATTATCCAGTGTTTCCTTCGTTTCCGTCTCGGTCGGTTCTATCATTATAGCCTCATGAACTATGAGTGGGAAGTAAATTGTTGGCGGATGAAATCCGTAATCCATCAGTCTTTTGGCAAGATCGATCGTTTTCACACCGTATTTTTTCAATTCTTCTCCACTCGCAACGAACTCGTGCATACAGAAATCGTTGTATGGGATCTTCAGAAATTCCGATATTTTCTTCCTCATATAATTCGCGTTGAGAACGGATAGCTCCGCCACCTTCTTTAAACCTTCTTCTCCCATGAAATCTACGTATGCGAGTGCCTTCACCATGACGATGAAATTCCCATGGAAGGATCTGACCCTTCCGATCGACTTTGGAAGATCGTAGTTCAGATAGAACCGTCCATTCTTGAAATCAACAATCGGAACTGGGAGAAAATCCCTCAACTTCTCCTTCACCCCAACGGGACCGGCTCCCGGCCCTCCCATCCCGTGGGGAGTTGAAAATGTTTTGTGAAGGTTCAGGTGAACCACATCGAATCCCATATCCCCTGGTTTTATTCTTCCAAGGATGGCGTTCAGATTGGCACCATCATAGTACAGGAGAGCCCCAGCATCGTGCACCAGGTCCGCTATTTTCTCTATCTCCTTCTCATACAATCCGAGTGTATTTGGATTCGTGAGCATCAGTGCAGCAACTTCATCGTTGAGTTTACTTTTCAACTCCGCGAGATCCACCCTTCCATCCTTTCCAGATTTCAGTTCCACCACTTCGAAACCACACATGGCGGAACTCGCGGGATTAGTTCCATGGGCTGAATCTGGAATGAGAACTTTTTTCCTCTTGAAATCTCCCCTGTCTTCATGATACTTCTTTATGATCAGCATGCCGGTGAATTCTCCGTGCGCCCCAGCCGAGGGTTGAAGCGTGAAGTGATCCATTCCTGTTATTTTCTTCAACTTTTCCTGAAGTTCATACATGATTCTCAGTGCACCTTGAACGGATTCCTCCGGTTGATAAGGATGTATGAAGGTGAAACCTTCAAACCTTGAAATGATCTCGTTCATCTTCGGATTGTATTTCATCGTGCACGAGCCGAGCGGGTAGAACCCCACATCGATCGAGTAGTTCATCCTGGAAAGGTTGGTGTAGTGTCTCACAACCTCAGGTTCACTCAACTTTGGAAGATTCAGAGGGGTAGATCTGATGAACTTTTTCGGTATCATCTCATCCAGATCTCTCTTCGGGAAACCAGAGGAAGGAACGGAACTTCCCCGTCTTCCATCCACACTCTTTTCAAAGACTGTCCGTACTCTTCCCATTTTTATTTCATCCCCTTCATCACTTCTATGAGTGCCTCGATATCATCAGAACGGGTCAACTCGGTCGCGCAGAAGAGACCAACTCCCCTCAATTCGGGATAGAACTTCCCCAAATCGAGAGGACCCAAGATCCTATTTTTCAACAATTCTCGATTCAATTTATCCAGGTTATGACATTCCACCGCGAATTCGTTGAAAAACGGTGAATCGAATTTCCGGTTGTATCCAGCATTCTCTATTCTCTCGAGGAGGTAGTGTGCGTTGATGACGGAATTTTCGGCTACTTTCCTCAATCCATCGCTTCCAAGCAAAGATAGGTATATCGCAGCCATGACCGCGTTATGTGCGTGGTTTGAACATATGTTCGATGTTGCCTTTTCTCTTCTTATATGTTGTTCGCGTGTTTGAAATGTCATCACATACCCGGTGTTCCCGGATGTATCCACCGTTTCACCGATCAACCTTCCCGGCATCTTTCTCAGAAACTTCTCTCTGGTGGCGAAGAAACCGAAACCTGGCCCACCAAAGTTCGGTGTGTTTCCCAAAGGTTGTCCCTCTCCAACCACTATATCCGCACCGAAGCTTCCGGGAGGCTCGAGAATGGAAAGCGCGATTGGGTTGGAAACGACGATCAAGATGACATTCCCTTTCTCCTTCACCTTTTTTCCGATCCTCTCGATGTCTTCCAACACACCGAAGAAATTGGGATATTGAAGAACAACGGATGAAGTTTCATCATCCATGGATTCAAACAACTCGTTGAAGTTAACCATCCCGGATCCTTCATCGTAGTTGATCTCCCGTATCCGAATTCCCAAACCTTGGGAATACGTTTTGACAACATCCCTGTATTCCGGATGAACAGTTTTTGAGATGATGACCTTCTTTTTTTGATTCAATCTGTATCCCATGAGAACCGCTTCCGCAAGTGCGGATGCTCCATCGTACATGGAGGAATTCGAAACTTCCATTCCCGTCAACTCACATATCATGGTTTGATACTCGAACAACGCTTGTAAAGTTCCCTGAGATATCTCCGGTTGGTATGGAGTGTATGCGGTTAAAAATTCCCCCCTGTTTGCAATCTCAAGAAGTGCAGAAGGAATGAAGTGATTGTAAATCCCTCCTCCCATGAAGATGGCTCCGAAGTGAAAATCCATATTCTCATCTGCCAACTTCTCAAATTTTTTCAGAATCTCCCATTCGTTCATTCCCCTGTCGAGTTTTAGAATCGCCGTGCCTTTCTTACCGGTTGCCAATTCGAACAATTCGTCGATCGAGGAAACACCGATCTCATCCAGCATGGTTTTGATCTCTTCATCGGTGTGAGGGATGTATGATCTGTAGGATTGTTCATCGCCCATATTCATTCCCCCTGGGAACAGAATTTTTCGTATTCTTCCTCCGTCATCAGCTCATCCAGTTCGGATGGATTCGATAATTCCATCTTTGCTATCCATCCTTCACCCTCCGCATCTTTGTTGATCTTCTCCGGTTGAGAATCCAAATCCACGTTGACCTCGACAACCTTGCCACTCACCGGAGCGTAAACATCCGACGCGGATTTTACAGACTCAACGGTGCAGAGAACCTCACCCTTTCTCAGCTCCTTTCCTATCTCTGGAAGTTCGACGAAAACTATATCTCCGAGCTGATCCTGTGCATAATTTGTTATTCCAACTCTTCCGACTTTTCCATCAACTTCAATCCATTCATGGGTTCTCGTGTATCTCTTCACATTATCCCCCCCTCTTTTTATCCAAAATGCTTCAGGAGAAATTTTATGTACGCCTTGCTCTTCATCTTTCGAAACAGCGGATCACTTCTTTTCAACCTGTGAAGGACCGATATCTTGAGTTCGCAGTACAAAAATGGTTCCAAGAGTCCAAGAATACCGGTTCTGTCGTTCGTGAATCCCGTGGGAGCCAAGAGGGAATACAGGACATTACCTCTCGATGGTGTCGCCACGAACATGAGGAAATAATTATCCTGAACGATGGGCCATAGGATGGACAGAATATCATCTTCATCCATCTCTTCGTTCAAGAATATGGTTACAATCGACGTGTTCATGTAGAAAGCTAATCGAAAGATCTCGAGATTCTCGAGATCCAGTTGACTGGATAGAAAAATTTTCAGACCCTTTATCGGCTCGAAGATGAAGGATTCAACCGGGTTGTTCTTCGATTCCCTCGATCCAACCAGATCCCCATTCTTGTAAAGCTCTATTCTTCCATCGTTTTCCCTAACCACCATGCAATCCTTCGGAGGCGGAAAAGATGAACGGGTATATATGAGGAGATCCACATTTCCAAATTCCTCCAAGAGAAGAGGTGATCCTGCCAAGAAACGCACCAAATCAGCTCCCCATACTTTTCAGTAATTCGTTCACCCTCTTCATTATTCTCGATTTCCTTCGAGCAGCTTGATTCGGATGTATCGCCCCTTTCTGTGCCGCCTTGTCTATCGCGGATATGGTTTCCGGAAGAAGTTCCTTCACCTTCTCCACATCCTTCATCTCTATGAACTTCCTCATCTTCTTGATCAAATTCTTGAACCTGCCCTTGTAGTACTTGTTCCTTTCCCTTCTCCTCTCGCTCGTCTTGACCCTCTTCTTGGCTGACTTTATGTTCGGCACCTGATCAACCTCCTTTTGTGAAAATTTCCCGCAGTATTTTACCAGTTTATAATTTCGCGTTCAACGTTCGAAATTTCTTTCCTCTTTCAATTCAATGATACCATCCTTCAGGTGATTACCAAAATTCCATCGAACAAATGGCACTTTAAGTTCACTTGCTGCCAACTATCTCCAGAAAGAACTCTCTATAACTGCTGTATCTACTCTCTGGAATGATCTTTCCAACCGCTTCTTTGACTGCACAGCCGGGTTCATCTATGTGAACACAATCTGAGAATTCGCACGCTCCAACTTCCTTGAACTCCGGGAAGTATTCCTTCAGTTCCCTCGGATCTATCGATGATATATCGAGGTTGGCGAATCCAGGTGTATCCGCAACGTAACCTCCAAAGCTGAATCTGAGGAGTTCGGTGAAGGTTGTGGTGTGTCTTCCCCTCCTCAACTTTTTCGATAGCTCTCCCGTCTTCAACCTCATTCCCGGCGATATGGCGTTCAAAAGGCTACTCTTTCCCACACCGGAAATCCCAGCCATGGTGGATACCTTCCCCTTCAGAATATCGATAAGTTCCTTCAACCCGTCTCCCCTCTTGGCACTCGTTAGAAGAACCTCGTAGTATCTGGAGTATATTTCCACCAGCTCATCGAGTCTTTTCATGTCTTCAGCGTTGAGAAGATCGATCTTGTTGAAAATTATGACCACATCAAGTCCGGATTTTTCAACCAACACCAAGAATCTGTCGATCATTCTCGGTGGTATATCCGGATCCTTCAAAGTTGTCACGAGAATGACCTGATCGACGTTGGCTATTTTTGGTTTCTCAAGCACGTTCTTCCTCGGAAGTATGTT
>QNAU01000001.1 GCA_003641545.1 Thermotoga sp. | reverse complement strand
TCAACCCCAGGTTGCCTACAGAGAAACTATCACAAGATCTGCGGAGGGTGAGGGAAAATATATAAGGCAAACTGGTGGAAGGGGACAATACGGGCACGTGAAGATAAGGATTGAACCGATAAAGAAGGATTTCGAATTTGTGAATGAACTCAAAGGTCCGGTGATTCCCAAGGAATTCATACCGGCGATCGAGTCCGGCCTCAGAGAGGCTGCTCAAGTTGGGCCTGTGATAGGAGCACCGATGGTTGGAATAAGGGTGTATCTGGTGGATGGATCGTATCATGAGGTGGATTCATCTGAAGTGGCTTTCAAGATAGCGAGCTCGATGGCGTTCAAAGATGCGGTGACGAAGGCAGAACCATCGATACTCGAACCTGTGATGAAACTCGAGGTATCCACCCCGGAAGAATACATGGGTGAGATCATAGCGGATTTGAATTCGAGGAGAGGAAAGATAGAATCGTTTGAAACACGCGGAAAGTTGAGGATAATAAAGGCATTCGTTCCTTTAGCTGAACTTTTCGGTTACGCCACGGTGTTGAGATCTCTAAGTCAGGGCAGGGCAACGCATGTCGTTCAGTTTTCCCATTACGCTCTCGTGCCCGAAAAGGTGATAGAGAAGATAGCGAGGTATTGAATGATCAAAAAAGTTTAAGGAGGTTGATGATGTCATGGGTAAGGAAAAGTTTGTGAGGACGAAGCCACACGTCAACATAGGGACCATAGGACACATAGACCATGGAAAGACCACGCTAACCGCCGCGATAACAAAAGCCCTCAGCTTTAAGGGTCTTGCAAATTACATTCCATTCGAGCAGATAGACAAAGCACCCGAGGAGAAGGCGAGAGGAATAACTATCAACGTTACACACGTTGAGTACGAGACGGAGAAAAGACACTACGCTCACATCGATTGTCCGGGACATGTTGACTACATAAAGAACATGATAACCGGTGCTGCACAGATGGATGGTGCAATTCTTGTGGTCGCGGCAACGGATGGACCGATGCCGCAGACGAGAGAACACGTCCTTCTCGCGAGACAGGTCAATGTTCCGGCGATGGTGGTTTTCCTGAACAAGATCGATATGGTGGATGATGAGGAATTGATCGATCTCGTCGAGATGGAGGTCAGGGATCTGCTTTCAAAATACGATTTTCCGGGAGATGAAATTCCTGTAATAAGGGGATCCGCTTTGAAGGCTCTGGAATCCGATGATCCTAACAATGAATGGGTTCAGAAGATATACGAACTCATGGATGCGGTTGACAATTACATTCCGGAACCGACGAGAGATGTTGATAAACCATTCTTGATGCCGATCGAGGATATATTCTCGATCACGGGTCGTGGAACGGTCGTCACCGGAAGAGTAGAAAGAGGAAAAATAGTCCCGGGAGATGAAGTTGAAATAGTTGGACTCAGACCAACTCAGAAAACCGTTGTCACGAGTTTGGAAATGTTCAGAAAGATTCTCGACGAGGCACTCGCAGGAGACAACGTTGGTTGTCTTCTAAGAGGAATAAAGAAAGATGAGGTTGAGAGGGGACAGGTTCTCGCGAAGCCCGGAACGATAAATCCACACACGAAATTCAAAGCCCAGGTTTACATACTCAAGAAAGAAGAGGGAGGAAGACACACTCCATTCGGTTTGGGATACAGGCCGCAGTTTTACATAAGAACTGCGGATGTCACTGGAGATATAGTCGAGCTACCAGAAGGAGTTCAGATAGTCATGCCCGGCGATAACGTTGAATTGACGATACAGTTGATAAAACCGGTTGCCATTGAGAAAGGGATGAGGTTTGCGATCAGAGAGGGAGGAAAAACGGTGGGAGCCGGTGTCGTCACCGAAATAATAGAATGAAAAAACGAAGGGATTGAGGGATGGATCTTCATCCATCCCTCAACTCTCTTCAGGGAGGGAAACGGAAGATGGCGAGTCAAAGGATCAGGATAAAACTCAAAGCATACGATCATGAATTGTTGGATGTCTCCGCGAGGAAGATAGTGGAGACCGTCAAAAGTACCAATGCAAGAGTTTCAGGTCCCATACCTTTACCAACTGAAAGAACATTGTACTGCGTTCTAAGATCACCACACAAGCACAAGGATTCGAGGGAACACTTTGAAAAAAGGATACACAAGAGACTCATAGACATCCTGGATCCGAGTCCAAAAACGATTGACGCACTGATGAAGATAGATTTACCCGCGGGAGTCGACGTAGAAATCAAACTATGATTTGGAGGTGTTCTCGATGAAAGCGATCTTGGGTAGGAAAATCGGAATGACCCAAATTTTCAAGGATGGAAAGGTTTACCCAGTCACCGTGATACAAGCTGGACCATGTTACGTGGTTCAGAAGAAAACAGTCGAGACAGACGGATACAACGCCATCCAGATAGGATTCGAAGAGATGAATCCAAAGAGGGTCAACAAGCCAATGAGCGGTCATTTCAAGAAAGCCAATTTGAAACCGCTGAGGGTTCTCAAAGAGATAAGAGTTGAGAATCCGGATGAGTATGAAATTGGGCAAGTTATAGACGTTTCCATATTCAAGGAAGGAGAAATTGTTGACGTGACGGGATGGTCCAAGGGAAGAGGATTTCAAGGAGTCATGAAGAGATGGGGATTTTCCGGAGGACCCAAATCGCATGGTTCGAAGTTTCACAGAGAGATGGGAACGGTGGGTCCATCCACACACGTTGCGAAAATAGTGAAGGGTAAGAAGATGCCCGGCAGGATGGGAAACGAAAGGTTGACGATCCTGAATCTCGAAGTAATGAAGATCGATCCTGAGAAAAATCTCATAGCAGTTAAAGGTGGAGTACCAGGTGCGAGAGGGAGTCTTGTTATCCTCAGATCAGCCAAGAAGGTAAAGAATGTGGGAGGATGATTCGATATGGCAGAGGTGGATGTCATCAATTTGGAAGGTGAAAAGGTAGGAAAGTTGGAGATCTTAGATAGTGTCTTCAACATAGAACCGAACAAAGATGTCATGTTCAGATACGTGGATATGCAGTTGTCGAACAGAAGGCAGGGAACCGCTTGTACCAAAACGAGGGGAGAGGTTTCCGGAGGTGGAAGAAAACCATGGCCTCAGAAACATACGGGTAGAGCAAGGGCTGGTTCCATAAGAGCCCCACATTGGAAGGGTGGTGGGGTAGCACATGGACCAAAGCCGAGGGATTGGTCGAAGAAACTGCCGAAAAAGATGAAAAGGCTTGCCTTGAGATCCGCTTTGAGTGTGAAGTACAGGGAGAACAACCTGATAGTTCTCGATGACATAAAATTCGATAAACCGAGTGCCAAAGATATGAGGAAGGTGATCGAGAAATTGGACATAAAGGATGAATATGCACTGTTCGTTCTACCGAGCAAAGATGATCCTTACATAAACGTGAAATTATCCGGTAGAAACTTTCCGAATCTGAAGGTGATAATAGCGGACAATCCGAATGCAAAGGATGGAAAACCGAAGATAGATGGATTGAATGTTTACGATCTGATAAGGCATGAAAAACTGATCCTTACGGTGGATATGGTGAAGAAGATAGAGGAGGTGTTAGGGAAATGAACAAGGTAACTGACAATGACGTGATTATAAGACCGATAATAACGGAAAAATCGAGCAGGCTAATGGCTGAGGGAATATACGTTTTTGAAGTTGACAGGAGAGCAACCAAGTCAAGAATAAAGGAAGCGGTGGAAAGGTTGTTCAACGTCAGGGTTGAGAAAGTCAACGTTATGAATGTGAAACCGAAACCGAGGAGAAGAGGAATCTACACCGGAAGAACGAGGAGCTGGAAGAAGGCGGTCGTCAGATTGAAGGAAGGATACAGGATATCACAACTCGAGGGTCTCCACTGAAAGAAAGGGGAGAATGACTATGGGATTGAAAAGGTTCAAACCTTACACACCGAGCAGAAGATTCATGGTGATATCGGATTTTTCGGATATAACCAAGGAGGAACCCGAAAAATCTCTCTTGGCACCACTGAAGAAGAGTGGTGGGAGGAATCATCATGGGCATATCACCGTCAGACACAGAGGAGGAGGACATAAAAGAAAATACAGGATCGTGGATTTCAAGAGGGATAAGATAGGAATTCCTGCCAAAGTCATGGCTATAGAATACGATCCGAACAGATCGGCGAGAATAGCCCTTCTGCTCTACGCTGATGGTGAGAGAAGATACATAATAGCTCCCAAAGGTTTGAAGGTTGGAGAAACTGTTATGAGTGGACCCGATGCTGAGGTGAAAGTTGGAAATGCCCTGCCTTTGGAGAAGATACCGGACGGTACTTTGATACACAACGTGGAACTGACCCCTGGAAAGGGGGGACAACTGGCAAGATCGGCAGGATCGTATGCTCAATTGATGGCGAAGGAAGGAAAATACGCGTTGTTGAGACTTCCATCCGGCGAACTGAGGAAGGTTAATCTCAAATGTATGGCAACGATCGGCGTCGTTGGAAACGAAGACCACATAAATGAAGTGGATGGGAAGGCTGGAAGGAAGAGATGGATGGGAATAAGACCTACTGTGAGAGGAATAGCGATGAATCCAGTTGATCATCCTCATGGTGGTGGTGAGGGAAGAAGTAAGGGAGGTAACCATCCTCAAAGTCCGTGGGGTGTGCCTGCAAAGGGCTACAAGACGAGAAGAGGCAAGAAATCATCCGACAAATTTATACTTAGAAGAAGAAACGAAGTATAGTGGAAGGGGAGATCCTGATGGGGAGATCCAAGAAGAAGGGACCTTTTGTTGATCCAAAACTTTTGAAGAAAATAAGAAAGTTGAATGAACTTGGGGAGAAAAGGGTTATAAAGACATGGAGTAGGGCATCTGTGATAATTCCTGAAATGGTTGGACACACCATAGCGGTTCATAATGGGATGAAACACATACCGGTTTACATAACGGAAAATATGGTTGGTCACAGACTCGGAGAATTCGCTCCTACGAGAAGATTCGGAGGGCATGCAGACAAGAAAGCCAAGAAAGGGCAGGTGAAATGATGGCGCATCCGAAGAGATCTATCTTTCATAGGGAGAGAAAGATGAGAGAAGCCAGTGAACCAATCATAGAGGCACGAGCGGTTGCAAGGTATGTGAGAATCTCCCCGCGGAAAGCCAGATCGGTGATAAATGCAATAAGAAGGAAGAAGGTGGATGAGGCGTTTGCCATTCTGGAATTATCACCGAAAAAGGCGGCCAGACTGGTATACAAAGTTTTAAAATCCGCAGTTGCGAATGCGGAGAACAACTACGGTTTGAACGTCGATTCACTTTACGTGAGCGAATGTTATGTGGATGATGGTCCAAGACTCAAGAGGATATGGAGAAGGGGTAGGGGAAGAGCGGATATATTGCAAAGAAGGATGAGTCACATAACGGTCGTTGTCAGAGATGCTTCGAAAGAAAAAGAGCTGGCGTCATCCACATAGAGGTTTGGAATACGATGAATTGCGAGGTGAGAATCTGTGGGACAAAAAGTGCATCCTAAGGGATTCAGACTTGGAATAACCAAAGATTGGGATTCGAAGTGGTTCAACGAGAAGAACTATTCGGATTTCTTGATCGAGGATCAGAAGATAAGGGATTTCATAAAGGAGAAATACTATCATGCGGGAATAGGAGGAATACTGATCGAGAGACCGGGACCTCAGAGGATAAACGTGACGATAAAGACCGCACGTGTTGGTCTGGTGATAGGTAAAAAAGGAGCAGAAGTTAAGAGCCTCAGAGAAACTCTTCAAAAGATGACTGGAAAAGCGGTTGGAATAAACATAGAGGAGATACGCGATCCAGAATTGAATGCCCAATTGGTCGCAGAAACCATAGCAACCAAGATCGAGAGAAGAGCATCGTACAAGCAGGCTATGAAAAGGGCTATAAATGATGCAATGAGGAAAGGAGCCAAGGGAATAAAGGTCATGGTCGCTGGAAGACTCGGTGGAGCGGAAATAGCGAGGAGGGAGTGGTACAGGCAGGGTAGGGTTCCTTTGCAGATGATAAGGGCTGATATAGATTACGGTCATACCATCGCGAAGACGAGATACGGAGTCATAGGAGTTAAAGTTTGGATATTCCTTGGTGAGGTTCAATTAGGCTGAGTCTCACTCTAAGGTTTGAGGAGGTAATAACATGCTGATACCAAGGAAAGTGAAACACAGGAAGCAACAGCGTGGAAGGATGAAGGGAATGTCGAAAGGTGCAACTGAAGTTCACTTTGGTGATTGGGGGTTGAAAGCCCTCGAATCTCATTGGATAACCGCACAACAGATAGAAGCATGTAGGGTCGCAATAACGAGGATTCTGAAGAGATCGGGAAAGATGTGGATAAGGATCTTTCCCGACAAACCTGTAACTGCGAGACCACCGGAATCGAGGATGGGTAAAGGTAAGGGAAATCCCGAAAAATGGGTGGCGGTTGTGAAGAGGGGAAGAATAATGTTTGAGATAGGCGGAGTTCCCGAGGAATTGGCAAAGGAAGCTTTAAGATACGCAGCATCCAAACTTCCGATAAAAACGAAGATAGTTCCGAGATTTACCCTCGGGGGTGAGTGAAAGTGAAGGCATCCGAATTGAGAGCTCTGAGTGATCAGGAACTCTTGGAGAAACTTGAGGATACCAAGAGAGAATTGATGAATCTCAGGTTTCAAGCTGCAATAGGGCAATTGGACAACACCGCGAAGATAAAGATGATAAAAAAGGATATCGCAAGGATAAAGACAATACTCGTGGAGAGGAAACTTGGCTTGAGAAGATGATTTCAAGGAGGATGATGAAAAATGCCGAGAAGGAGAATGATTGGAACAGTTACGAGCGATAAGATGGATAAAACGGTTGTCGTCGCGGTTGAAAGAATTTTCCAGCATCCAAAATACAAGAAATACATAAGAAGGACGAAGAAATACAAGGCTCACGATGAGAAAAATGAATGCAAAGTTGGAGATGTTGTCGAGATAGAAGAAACGAGACCTCTGAGCAGGGAGAAGAGATGGAGAGTGATAAGAATTGTGAAAAGGTCCGAACTCGGTGAGGAACTTCCCAAAGTTGAAGGGGAAGGTGAGGAGTCATGATACAGCAGGAGAGTATGCTCAACGTGGCTGACAATTCGGGGGCGAAGAAAATACTGGTTATAAGGGTTCTCGGAGGTTCATCAAAAAAGTACGGAAGAATAGGAGATATAGTTGTGGGAACTGTGAAAGACGCCATTCCTCATACCGATGTTAAAAAAGGAGATATAGTCAGGGGAGTCATAGTTAGAACCAGGAAGGAGATAAAGAGAAGGGATGGAAGTTACATAAGATTCGACGACAACGCGGTAGTCTTGATAGACAAGTTCAACGAACCAAGAGGAACGAGAATATTTGGACCAGTTGCCAGAGAACTGAGAGAAAAAGGTTTCATGAAGATAGTTTCATTGGCTCCGGAAGTTCTGTGAGGTGATGACGAGATGAGGATAAAAAAAGATGATTTGGTTCAAGTGATATCGGGTAAGGATAAGGGAAAGAGAGGAAAGGTTTTGCGTGTCATACCGAAGGAGAATAAGGTGATCGTTGAGAACGTCAACATGAGAAAACGCCATCAAAGACCAACACCGAGGTTGAGAGAAGGAGGAATAATAGAGAGAGAGGAGCCGATATACGCGTCAAAGGTGATGGTAGTTTGTCCGAGCTGTGATAAACCAACGAGAGTGGGAATAAGACTTCTTGAGGATGGAAGGAAAGTAAGATACTGCAAGAAATGCGGGGAGATAATAGACAAAGTATGAAAGGAGGTGAATCCGATCGAACCCGTGGTCCGAAGCACGGGGGATGATCGGAGGATATGAAGACATTTTTGAAGGAATACTATGAGAATGAAGTTGTTCCAGTGATGATGAAAGAGTTTGGATACAAGAACAAACATCAGGTTCCAAGGTTGGAAAAGATCGTCATAAATATGGGAATAGGTGAAGGAGCAAGGAATTCGGAGATAATCGAGATGCATGCCGAAGAACTTGCCTTGATAACCGGACAGAAACCGATCGTTACGAGGGCAAAAAAGAGCATATCGAACTTCAAGATAAGAAAGGGAATGAGTATAGGACTCAAAGTAACTTTGCGGGGAGGAAGAATGTATAACTTCTTCTACAAGCTTGTTAATCTGGTTCTCCCAAAGGTTAGGGACTTCAGAGGAGTCAATCCAAATTCTTTCGATGGAAGGGGAAATTTTGCGATGGGGCTGAGTGAACAACTTGTTTTCCCCGAGATATCACCGGATAAGGTGAAGAGAATCCAAGGAATGGACATAATAATAGTCACAACCGCAAAAACGGATGAAGAAGGTAAGAGATTGTTAGAATTGCTTGGTATGCCTTTCAGGAAGGGGTGAGATAGTTGCCGAGGAAAGCCTTGATAGAGAAATGGAAGCGAGAGCCGAAATACAAGGTTAGAAAATACTCCAGATGTAGAATATGCGGCAGACCAAGGGCGGTATACAGGGAATTTGGAATATGCAGGGTCTGCTTCAGAAGATTGGCACTTGAAGGAAAACTTCCCGGTGTTAAAAAGGCAAGTTGGTGAGGAGGGGAATCGCATGTGGAGTGATCCAATCGCGGACATGCTCAACAGGATAAAAACCGCGAATGTGGTTTACAAGGAATCTGTGAGCATACCAGCTTCGAAGTTGAAATTGGAGATATGTAGAATCCTGAAGAAGGAAGGTTACATAGCTGATTACAGATATATAGAGGATGGAAGACAGGGGATTATAAAAGTTTTCTTGAAATACAAGGGAGATAGAAGGAACAAGCAGAGGGTTATAACTGACATAATGAGAGTTTCGAAACCGGGAAGGAGAGTTTATGTTTCGAAGGATGAGATACCGCGAGTTAAAGGTGGACTGGGAATAGCCATTCTGACGACCTCAAAGGGGGTCATGACTGACAAGGAAGCCAGAAAACTCGGAGTTGGTGGTGAAGTCATAGCATACATTTGGTGAAGTCAGGAAGGGGGAAATGATTATGAAATCCATCATCTCGAGACTCGCGAAGAAACCTATTTCGATTCCAAAAGGTGTGGAAGTGAAGGTTGAGGATTCTAAGGTGATCGTCAAAGGACCTAAGGGAAAGTTGGAAAAAAAGATCAGTCCATACGTCATCCTTGAGATAAAGGATGATCAAGTGTTTATCAAGCCAAATGAAGCCATGCTCAGGAGAAAAAGTGATGCGAAAACCCTGAGGATAAACACGGGAACATATTGGTCGCATGTGAGGAACATGATAAAGGGAGTGACCGAAGGTTACTCGAAAGAATTGCAGATAGTTGGAATAGGTTACAGGGCACAGTTACAAGGAAGTAAACTGGTTTTGAATCTTGGATACTCCAATCCGATAGTTGTCGAACCACCTGAAGGAATATCCTTCGAAGTTCCGGAGCCAACGCGAATAATCGTGAAGGGAATGGATAAGGAAAAAGTGGGACAGGTTGCGGCAAACATAAAGGCTTACAGAAAACCAAATGTTTACAGTGGTAAAGGTATAAGGTACAAGGGTGAAGTTATCAGGACCAAGGTCGGAAAGAAGGTCTGATCCGCTTTCAATTTTCAATGGAGGGTGATCATCGATGATAAAGAAAATCAACAGAAAGAAAATGAGGAAAAGAAGACACCTGAGAATAAGAAAAAAAATATTTGGAACGCCGGAGAGGCCAAGGTTGTGTGTATACAGGAGTGAAAAGCACATGTATGCACAGATAATTGATGACACCAAGGGACACACCCTCGTTAGTGCATCAACTCTCGACAAAGAGCTGAGGGATAAACTCGAGAAGACTTGGACCAAAGAAGCGGCGAGAGAGGTAGGAAAACTCATAGGAAAGAGAGCTCTCGAAAAGGGAATAAAGAAAGTCGTATTCGACAGGGCGGGATTCAAGTATCATGGCAGGGTGAAAGAAGTTGCGGAAGGCGCTCGTGAAGCAGGTTTGATCTTCTGATCGAGGAGGGAAGAGGATGAACGGAGAGTTCGAGGAAAGAGTCGTTGAGATAAGGAGAGTCACGAAGGTTGTCAAAGGTGGGAAGAATCTGCATTTCAGGGCTCTCGTCGTTGTGGGAAACAGAAACGGAAAGGTTGGAATAGGAGTTGGAAATGCCAGAGAGGTTCCTGAAGCCATAAGGAAAGCGATAATGGATGCGAGGAGAAATATGATAGATGTTCCGATAATAAACGGCACCATACCACATGACTTAGTTGCGAGACATGATGCGACTAAGATAATAATGAAACCGGCAAGTCCTGGAACGGGAATAATAGCGAGTGGATCCGTGAGAGCAGTGGTTGAACTTGCAGGTATTCAAAACATACTGACCAAGAATTTGGGATCAACAAATCCTGTCAACGTTTTGAGAGCAGTTTACAACGGTTTGAAATCTTTGAAATCACCGGCAGATATAGCAAATTTGAGGGATATAAGTGTCAAGGAAGTGTTCCATGGGGTAGGTGAGGCATGAATGAGGTTGAAGATAAAACTGGTGAAAAGCCCCATAGGATACTCCAAAGATCAGAAAGCAACGGTGAAAGCTTTGGGACTCAGAAAATTGAATCAAACCGTGATCAAAGAGGATCTTCCGCAGATCAGAGGAATGATCGAGAAGGTAAAACATCTTCTTCAAGTAGAAGAGGTTGAGGAATGAATTTGTAGAGGAGGAGATGAGCATGAGGTTGGAGGATCTCAAGCCGGCTGAAGGATCGAGGAAGAAGCCGAAGAGAGTTGGAAGAGGACCGGGTTCGGGTCATGGTAAGACCTCCGGGAGAGGACACAAAGGTCAAAAGGCGAGGGGAACTGGAAAGGTCAGAGTTGGATTCGAAGGAGGTCAGATGCCACTTTACAGGAGGCTTCCAAAGAGAGGGTTCAAAAACGTGAACAAGAAGGTATATTCGATTATAAACTTGAAAACCTTGGAGGAAAAATTCCAGGAGAATGACGAAGTGACACCGGAAATCCTCATGAAACTTGGAATTGTCAAGAAGATGAGGGATGGGATAAAAGTGCTTGGAAATGGAGAGCTTTCAAAACCTCTCGTTGTGAAGGCACATGCTTTCAGCAAGAAAGCGATTGAAAAGATAGAGACGGTTGGCGGAAAAGTTGAGGTGATTTGATAATGTGGAAAGCCTTGAGGAATGCGTTCAAGATCCCTGAACTCAGAGACAGGATAATTTTCACGCTCTTGGCTTTGATAGTCTTCAGATTGGGAATATACATACCCATACCGGGGATAAATCTGGCGAACTGGGCTCGTTTCTTCGAATCACTCAGAGGAGGAGCAGTGGGAGGACTTTTCAGTTTCTTTGATGTTTTCGTTGGTGGTGCGCTGAGGAGATATTCAATTTTCACCATGAGTGTCACACCGTACATAAATGCATCGATAATCCTTCAGCTCCTCATGTCCGTCGTTCCGAAGTTGAAGGAAATAGCGAGAGAGGGAGAGGAAGGAAGAAAGAAGATAGCAAAATATACGAGGTATCTCACAGTTTTCTTGGCATCTCTTCAAGGTTTCATGCTTTCATTTGCGATAAGCAAAAATCCAAGTTTACTCTCTCCTGAGATAAATGCAGTGGGATTTGTCATTGTATCCACGATAACTCTTCTCGCTGGAACGATGTTCCTTCTGTGGTTGGGTGAAAGGATAACGGAAAAAGGAATAGGGAACGGTATATCCGTTCTGATATTTGCAGGTATAGTTGCGAGATATCCTCAGTACTTCGGTCAGGCGGTTGTCGGGAATCTCACACTAACGGGATGGATATTCCTGATATTGATTTTTGTTATAATAGTCTTCGGGGTTGTCTTCGTCCAACAGGGTGAGAGAAGAATAACAGTTCAGTATGCAAGAAGGATAAGTGGTAGAAGGATATATGGAGGTCAATCAACCTACATTCCCATAAGGGTGAACCAAGGAGGGGTCATTCCGATAATCTTTGCTTCAGCAATAATGGTTATACCGAGCGCACTTGCAACCTTCGTGAAGTCTCCAACATTGCAAAGTCTCTTCGCGAGTGGATCTTTGCTCTATTTGACTTTGTACGCGCTTTTAGTCTTCTTCTTCACATATTTCTACAGCATAATAGTTTTCGATGTCCATGACGTCGCAGAAAACATAAAGAATTACGGTGGATTCATCCCCGGGATAAGGCCTGGAAAGAGTACGGAAGAATACATACAAAGGGTTCTGAACAGGGTCACATTCGTTGGGGCAATATTCCTCGTTATAATGGCTCTTCTTCCATACTTAGTCAGGGGAGCCGTTGGAGTGAACATATGGCTCGGTGGAACTTCCGCTTTGATAGCAGTTGGTGTTGCACTCGACGTACTCCAGCAGATAGAGGCACATCTGATAATGAGACATTACGAAGGTTTTGTCAAAAAAGGAAGATTGAGGGGTAGAAGATGATGAAGAGAAGGATGATACTTCTCGGTCCTCCAGGTGCTGGAAAGGGGACCCAGGCGAAGATAATAAGTGCTCTACTTGGTATTCCACACATTTCAACGGGGGATATACTCAGGGATGCGGTGAAGAGCGGTAGTGAACTTGGCAAGAAGGTCAAAGAAATCATGGAGAGGGGAGATCTCGTCCCAGACGAATTGATGGACAGGATCGTTGAGAATAGGTTGAAGGAGAATGATTGTAGAAAGGGCTTCATCTTGGATGGATATCCGAGAACGGTGAAGCAGGCGGAATCACTCGAGAAGATACTCGAGAATCTGAACGAAAAATTAGATATCGTCATACTTGTCGATGTTTCAGAAGATGATGTCGTGAGAAGGATAACCAACAGAAGAATCTGCCCAAAGTGTGGTAAGGTTTACAACCTCATCGTACCGGATTTGAGACCGAATGAGGATGAACTCTGCGATCTTTGCAAGGTCAAGTTGATACAGAGGGATGACGACAAGGAAGAAACGGTGAGAAGAAGATACAGAGTTTACATGGAATCGACGAGTCCACTGATTGAGTATTACGATAAGAAGGGTATTCTTGAGAGGATCGATGGAAAACACCAGCCGGAAAAGGTGAAGGAAGAAATCTTGAAGGTTCTGGAGGGAAACCAAATTTGATATATTTGAAAACACCTGATGAGATAAACACCATGGAAAAAGCGAACAAAATACTTGCGGAGATCTTTGAACTCGTCGCTGAAGTGATAGAGGAAGGAATGAGTGCGTACGATTTGGACAAATTTGTTGAAGATGAAATAAAAAAGAGAGGAGCACTTCCAGCTTTCAAGGGGTACAACGGTTATCCATCTGCCACTTGTGTTTCTGTCAACGAGGAAGTAATACATGGGCTTCCAAGAAGAGATAAGATCTTTAAAAATGGTGATATAGTTTCCTTGGATGTTGGAACTGTTTACGATGGATACTATGGGGATGCTGCGAGAACGTATATAATCGGTGAAGCTGATGAAAGAACGAGAGAACTTTACAGGGTAACTAAGGAAGCCCTCGACATTGGCATAAGTAGAGCAATCGTGGGTAACAGAATAGGTGACATATCCAGTGCCATTCAAAATCATGTTGAATCTCATGGTTTCTCCGTCATAAGGGATTTTGTGGGACACGGTATCGGAAGAAATCTTCACGAGGCTCCACAGATACCGAATTACGGTTCACCTGGTAGGGGACCTCTCATAATGGAGGGTATGACACTTGCCATAGAACCAATGACCTCCATGGGGGATTGGAGGGTGAGGATACTGGATGGATGGACAGTTGTAACGGTTGATGGTTCCAGGAGTGCCCATTTTGAGGATACCATTGCTGTTTTGAGGGATAGGGTGAGGATACTCTCAAGGTTATGAGGGGGGAAGACATGAGCAAAGAGGAAACGATCAAGATGGAGGGAACGATAATTGAGGCTTATCCAAACGCCATGTTCAGAGTCGAATTGGTCAACGGATTCAAGATCCTTGCACATGTTTCCGGTAGGATGAGAAAGAATTTCATAAGGCTCGTGCCCGGTGATAAAGTTATAGTGGAACTCACTCCTTACGATCTGACGAAGGGGAGAATAATATACAGAAAGAAAATAGAGCGAGGAGGGAGAGCAAATGAAGGTTAAAGCATCTGTCAAGAAAAGATGTGAGTATTGCAGGATAGTTAGAAGGAAGGGAAGAGTGATGGTAATATGTTCGAGAAACCCAAAACACAACCAGAGACAGGGATGATGGTATGGGAGGTGAATGGATTTGGCACGCATAGTTGGTGTTGAACTACCATCGAATAAGAAGGTCGAATATGCGTTGACCTACATATACGGTATTGGGAGAACAAGAGCCAAGATAATAGTTCAATCCACCGGTATAGATCCAAATAAGAGAGTCAAGGATCTGACGGAAGAGGAAATAAGCAAGATAACCCAGTTCATAAATGAGAATTACAAAGTTGAAGGAGAACTGAGGCAGGAGGTTCAAAGGAACATAAAGAGATTGATAGAGATAGGATGTTACAGAGGGATAAGACACAGACTCGGTCTTCCGGTCAGAGGTCAGAGGACCAGAACCAATGCCAGGACGAGAAAAGGTCCAAGACCGGGCATAGGAAAGAGGAAAAAGTAAGGAGGGATGAACCTTGGCAAAAAAGGTGAGAAGAAGGGCGAAGAAGAAAAAGAAGTTGATGATAGACAAGGGTGTTGCTCACATAAAGTCCACCTTCAACAACACCATCGTCACGATATCTGATCCGGATGGTAACGTGATAGCTTGGGCAAGTGGAGGAACGGTTGGATTCGATGGAACGAAGAAGGGAACACCTTACGCAGCACAGCTTGCTGCTGATAAAGTTGCGAAGGAAGTCCTGAAGATGGGGTTAAAAAGGGTGGACGTTGAGGTCAAGGGAGCCGGTCCTGGAAGGGAAGCAGCCATAAGGGCTCTTCAAGCGGCTGGGCTCGAGGTTCTACAGATAAAGGATGTTACACCGATACCGCACAATGGCTGTAGGCCTAAGAAGAAAAGAAGGGTTTGATAGAAGGAGGGAGTAACTTTGGCAAGATACACTGGACCTGTGTGTAGATTGTGCAGAAGGGAAGGTATGAAACTCTATTTAAAAGGTCAAAAATGCTACACGGACAAATGTCCGTTCGAAAAAAGACCTTATGCCCCTGGACAACATGGGATGAGAAGAACCAAGCTCACACAGTATGCCATACAGTTGAGAGCAAAACAAGCGATGAAGCGTATATATGGTGTCCTTGAGAGGCAGTTTAGGAGATATTTTGAGGAGGCTAGTAGAAGAAAAGGTGTCACCGGCGAGATCTTGGTCAAGATAGTCGAGTCAAGGCTCGATAACGTTGTTTACAGGATGGGATTCGCTTTCAGCAGAGCTCAAGCTAGACAACTTGTCAGACATGGACATGTTCTTGTAAACGGTAGAAAAGTAGACATACCATCGTACAGGTTGAAACCGGGAGACATCGTTGAAATCAGGGAGAAGAGCAGATCAATTCCGTTCGTCAGGGAAGCCGTGGAATCAGCCAAGGATAGAACACTTCCAAAATGGCTGGATGTGGATCTCGACAATTTCAGGGGTGTTTTCTCCAGGTATCCTGAGATGGATGAGGTTGATCTTCCGATCGATGTTCAGGCGATCGTTGAGTTGTATTCTAAATGATAATGTTCTCCTCAAGGAGGTGAACCTGGTCTTTTGACCGGGAGCGGATATGGTTGAATACGTGATGCCAAAGAGACTGGTCATAGAGGAAAGTCGGGAGGATAAAGATTACTATTATGCGAGATTCGTTCTATCCCCCCTGGAACGGGGATATGCGGTTACCATAGGTAACGCTCTGAGAAGAGTCCTTCTATCCTCCATCCCATCTCTCGCAATAACGAAGCTGAAGATACCGGATAAATACCACGAGTACGATACGATAGACGGTGTGAAGGAGGATATAATTGAGATAATACTGAATCTCAAGAAAGTTCAGTTGAGATCGAGCATCCCGGTAATGAACGAGGTGAAGTTGATCATAGACAAGAAAGGACCAGCAGATGTCAAGGCAGGGGACATAATGTGTCCGGCAGGTGTCGAAGTGATGAATCCAGAGCAGCACATAGCAACCTTGAATGAATCGGCAACCCTTTACATGGAGATCTTCGCGGAGATGGGTAAGGGATACGTCCCAGTTGCGGAAAGGGAGGAAGAGGAAGATATACAGATGATCCCCATAGATGGTGTTTTCAGTCCAGTTGTCAAAGTCAACTTCTTGACCGAAAATGTGAGGGTCGGGAAGAGGACCGATTATGACAAACTCATTCTGGAAGTTTGGACGAAGAAATCCGTGAAACCGGTTGAAGCGGTCAAAAAGGCTTGCAACATTCTCTCTGAACTTCTCGATGTCATAAAGAACAGCCTTGGAACAACGGAAGAAGTTGGATTCGAGAGTTTCGTGGAGATATCGGAGGAAGAAAGAGAGAAGATCGATGAGAAGGAAGAGGGAGTGGAATCTAAGGTCGAGGAAGAACTGATGGACACACTCTTGAAATCTATAGATGAGCTTGAACTATCCGCCCGCTCACTCAACAGTTTGAAGAGAGATAAGATAATGACCATCGGAGAACTGATAGAGAGAAAGCCGGAGGATCTCCTGAAGATAAAGAATTTTGGTAAGAAATCCCTCCAAGAGGTCAGGGAGAAATTGTGGGAAAAGTTCGGTTTGAAACTGAAAGAGGACAACGGGAGGTAGAGCTGTATGAGGCATAGAGTTAAGAATAAGAAGCTCAACAGATACGGTAGCCACAAGGTGTCTTTGCTGAGGAATTTAGCTCGCGAGGTTTTTGAGCATGGAACTATTGTCACAACCGTTGCGAAAGCCAAGGTCGCCAGATCCTTCATAGAGAGGATAATAACAAAAGCAAAGAGAGCGAAAAATGGTGACCTGTGGGCAAGAAGGTTGGTGAACAGGGAGATAAACGATAGGAGGTTGACGAACAAAATCGTCGAGGAAATAGCCCCAAAATACATGAACAGAAACGGTGGATACACGAGAATCATCAGACTCGGATACAGGAAAGGTGATGGAGCGGAAATGGCGATCCTTCAGCTTGTGGAAGGCGAGGAGAGTTGAGTTCTTGAACTCTCCTCGTGTTTGCATTTTCCTTTCCACTTTCTTCCCGCTCTTTGTCTCATGAAATACTTCAATCCCATCTTACACATTTCAGGGGGGTGATGCATTGAAAGAGAAGGTTTCGAACGAGAAAGAAAACTTGGTCGAGACGGTGGAATACACTTTCGCAAAACTTCAGGATATGAAGATAAGAGAGTTGTACGATGTGGCAAAACAGATCGGAGTGAACAACTACACAGCCATGAGAAAAAGGGAGTTGATCTTCGCAATTCTGTCAGCCCAGGCGAGAGAAACGGGTTACATTTTTGCGGAGGGAATACTCGAGGTACACCCGGATGGATACGGTTTTTTGAGAGGTGAGAATCTTCTTCCAAGCAACAACGATATCTACGTCTCACAATCCCAGATAAGGAAATTCAACCTGAACACAGGGGATATAGTCGCAGGGGAGGTGAGGCCACCCAAAGAAGGTGAAAAGTACCATGCACTTTTGAAGATAGAAGCTATAAATTACAAGCCACCTGAGGAAGCAACGAAAAGAATAAATTTTGAAAATCTGACACCGGTTTATCCAAATGAGCAGTACATACTCGAAACGGAACCAACCATATTGAGCACGAGGATAATGGATCTGTTCGCACCCGTAGGGAAAGGTCAGAGAGGTCTGATAGTGGCTCCTCCAAAGGCTGGAAAAACAACTCTCTTGAAGGAAATCGCGAATGGAATAGCAGCGAATTATCCAGATACGCAGAGAATAGTCCTTCTGATCGATGAGAGACCAGAGGAAGTGACCGATATGAGAAGGTCGGTCAACGCCCGGATAATGGCAGCTCCATTCGATATGCCACCTGAGAAACAGATAAAAGTTGCGGAACTCACACTCGAGATGGCGAAGAGGCTTGTGGAGTCCGGACACGATGTCATCATATTCCTCGACAGTTTGACGAGACTTGCGAGGGTTTACAACATCGTTGTCCCTCCAAGTGGAAAACTGTTATCTGGTGGTGTGGACCCTGCTGCTCTGTTCAAACCGAAACATTTCTTCGGTGCGGCGAGAAATGTCGAGGGTGGAGGAAGTCTCACCATAATAGCCACTGCTCTCGTTGAAACTGGAAGTAAGATGGATGAGGTCATATTCGAGGAATTCAAAGGAACGGGTAACATGGAATTGGTGTTGTCAAGACAACTCGCAAACAAGAGGATCTTCCCCGCCATAAATCTCAACCTCTCCGGCACAAGAAAGGAAGAGCTCATGTTGCCGGAGGATAAATTGAAAAAGGTCTGGATTCTCAGAAGAATGCTTGCAACCATGACGGAGGAGGAAGGATTGACGTTAATCATCAAGAAACTCAGGGAAACGAGAAGCAACGAGGAATTCCTTTCGCTGATAGATATGGAGAAGCTCAAGTATTGATCCGCATTTCTCCATTGGGGGTTGATAATTTGCCCGCCAACCTCCCTCCGGAATACAAGAGAACTGAGGAGAAATTGAGACGAGCCAAGACGATTGAAGAGAAGATCGAGATAGTTCAAAAACTGATAGCCCTGCTCCCCAAACATAAAGGAACGGACAAGTTGTATGCGGATCTGAAGAGAAAACTCTCTAAATTGAAGGAAATGGCGGAAGAGGAGAGAAGAAAAACCGCAAGATACGATCCATTCTTGATAAAAAAGAGTGGGGCTGGGCAGGTGGTTCTTCTCGGTTTCCCAAATTCAGGGAAATCATCCATACTCAAAGCTCTGACGAATTCAAATCCTGAAATAGCGGATTTTCCATTTACCACGGTGAAACCCAACCTTGGTATGATGGAATTTGAAAATGTTCAAATACAGCTTGTGGACCTTCCTCCGATACACAGAGGACATGTGGATCCCCTCATGATGAACGCGGTCAGAAGATCCGATGGGATGTTGTTAATATTCGACGCTGGAAATGATGAGATATTGGATGAATACGAATATATTTTGAAGGTTTTGAGGGAGAGGAAGATAGAACCCTACTGGGACAGGATCGAGGATGAAATGGATGTTGGATGGATAGGTTTGAGAGCCATGATTGTCGTCAACAAGATGGATCGTGATTATGCCGAAGAAAGGTTTGAGATGCTGATGGAATTCGTGAATTCGAGATTTCCAGTTGTTCCCATATCGGTTGTCGAAGGTCGTAATCTTGAGGAGCTCAAAAGGAAAATATTCGAACTCTTGGACATCGTCAGGGTTTACAGCAAAAGGCCTGGAAAACCGCCAGATTATGAAAAACCATTCGTCTTGAGGAGAGGAAGCACAGTTCTCGATCTTGCGGAGGAGATACACAAGGAATTTTCAAAAAAGCTCAAGGGAGCAAAACTGTGGGATATGGAGAGACGAACCTACAGATTCGTCGAGAGGAATTACGAGATGAAAGATGGGGATGTCATAGAACTCGTGATCTGACGAGGAGGTAAAATGTGGATTACAGGGATGTACTGCGCGAAATCAGGAAGAAAAGAATGGATGAGGAATTCATCCTCCCGAATTATGAAGGATTCTCGATCGTGAATCTGAGCAATTCGATTTTGGACCATTTCGGTATCCCAACATTTCACCCACCGATTCAACTTGGAGAGCTTCTGGGACACGGTGTCGAAAACAGAAGGAAGGTCGTCCTCATAGTTGTGGATGCTCTCGGATACGTGAGTTTCAAGAGGCTGATTGGTAAAAAGGAATTCAAGTATGTGAACCGAACCTTTTTTCCCATAACCTCGGTTTTTCCTTCCACCACCTCCGTTGCGTTGGTATCCATCTCGACCGCGAGTACACCTTTGGAACATGGAATACTCGGCTACATCCTCTACCTGAAGGAATACGGTTCTCTGGTGAACATGATAGAATTCTCACCTCCAGGTATGGGAAGGGATTCGTTCTTGAAGAGAATCGATCCAACGAGATTTCTGAAGAGAAGGACTGTGCATCAGATCCTTGAGGAGAGAGGAATAAAATCCCTTGTGATAAGTGCATCGATATTCAAAAACACGGGATTTAACAGGATGTTGAACAGAGGGGCAAGGATGATCCCGCATCACGGTTTGGGTGATATGATGATAACGATCAAGAAGATTCTAACGGATCTGATGGGTGATGTGGTTGTGAGCGCGTACTGGTCGTTGACCGATAC